>NZ_JBEXPH010000018.1:0-75391 GCF_040611955.1 Streptomyces sp. NPDC006510
GACCGCCGGGCGGGCCGGTGGTGGACGCCGTGGCTGTTCCTGGCCCCGGCACTGCTCCTCTTCCTGTACTTCAAGTTCATCCCCATGGTCAGTGCGCTGACCATGTCCTTCCAGGACGTCCAGCCCTATCTCGGCAACAGGTGGGTCGGCACCGAGAACTACGCCACGGTCCTCCAGTCCGACGGCTTCCGCGAGGCCGCTTGGCACACGGTCGTCCTCGCCGCCGGGCAGACGGCCGGTTCGATGGCCCTCGGCCTCGTACTCGCGCTGCTGATGGAGGGACAGGGCCGCCGACTGGGCTTCGTGCGTTCCGCGGCGTTCCTGCCGGTGGTGGTACCGATCGCGGTCGTCGCCGAACTGTGGCGGATCATGTACCACCCGACCTCGGACGGCATGCTCAACTCCATCCTCGGCCTGGTGGGGTTGGGCCCCTCCGGATTCATCAACGACCCCGACTCGTCGATGGCCTCCATCATGGTCACCGGCATCTGGCGGGGCGCCCCCTACGACATGATGATCTTCCTCGCCGGTCTCACCAGTGTGGACCGCGGTCTGTACGAGGCCGCGAAGGTCGACGGCGCCTCCAGGATCCAGCGGGTATGGCATGTGACGGTGCCCGGACTGCGGTCGGTGTTCTCGATCCTGTTCATCCTCGCCGCGATCCGCGGACTGCGGGTGTTCACCGAGGTGTTCCTGCTCACCAACGGCGGGCCCGACGGCTCCACCGAGGTCGTGATGACCTTGATCTACAAGCTCGGACTGGAGCAGAACAGACTCGGCGTCGGCGCGGCGGGAGCCGTCCTGCTGTTCATCGCGACGCTGATCCTGACAGTCGTCGTCCACCTGCTGCGACGGAGAGAGAGCAAATGAACGCGCCGACCGAGACCGCGCTCGGCCTGACGGAGAGCCGCAGCCCGGGAGGGCGGATCCTGAAGGCCGTCACCTACCTGCTGGTCCTGATCGTCTTCGCAGGGCCCCTGCTGGCCCTCCTGGTCAGCGCCTTCAGCCAGGTCAAGGACCCCACCCAGCTCAGCGTCATCCCCTCGGGCGCCACCCTGGACAACTTCAGGATCGCCTTCGACGAGGGCGTGCTCGCGTACCTGCTGAACTCGTTCTTCGTGGTCGGCTTCGGCCTGCTGCTCCAGGTGGCCGTCTCCGTCCTGGCCGGATACGCGCTGGCCAGGAAGGTCTTTCCGGGGATGACGCTGGTGCTCGTCGCCATCCTGGCGACACTGATGCTGCCCGAGGAGATCCTGGCCCTCCCGCTGTCCGTGATCCTCTCCGACCTGCCGGTCGTCCACTTCAACCTCATCGGCACCCTGGCCGGAATGATCGTCCCGCTGGGCGCCTGGGGATTCTCCATCCTCGTCATGACCGAGTTCATGAAGGACGTGCCCCGGGAGCTCGAAGAGGCCGCCCGCATCGACGGCGCCGGCGACCTGCGCATCTTCGCCCAGATCATCCTGCCGATGTGCAAGCCCGCGCTCGGAGTGATCGGAGTCTTCGGTTTCACCATGATCTGGGACCAGTACCTGCTGCCCCTCCTGGTCTCCACGGACTCCTCCTCGTACACACTCCCGCTGGCGCTGCGCACCCTGCGGATCGACCCCGCCGTCACTCCCGGAGTGGTGATGGCCGCATCCCTGCTGGCCCTGCTCCCCTCCGTGATCGTCTTCCTGTTCTTCCAGCGTTCCTTCGTGCACGGCCTGTCCTCCGGCGCCCTGAAGGGCTGACCCGGCAAGCCGTCCGCACGCGAACCCTCCCCGTACAACCCAGCCCTCCGGCAGCGCCGGTCGGAGCGCCGACAGCGCACCGAGCACGCCACCGGACGCCGACGACAAGGAACGATGCCCCCATGACCCCGACTGAGACCCCGTCGGCGTACCCGCCCGCGCCCGCCGTGACCACGGCTCCCGCGCCGGCCCCGGAGACCACCTGGTTCACCACCGACCGGTTCGGCATGTTCGTCCACTGGGGCCTCTACTCGCTCGCCGCACGGCACGAGTGGGTCAGGAACCGGGAGGAGCTGACCGACGAGCAGTACCAGGTCTACTTCGACCACTTCGACCCCGACCGCTACGACCCGGTCCAGTGGGCCAGAGTGGCCCGAGCGGCGGGCATGCGGTACGTCGTCCTGACCACCAAGCACCACGACGGCTTCTGCCTGTGGGACAGCGCCCTCACCGAATACAAGGTCACCAACACCCCGCACGGCCGCGACCTCGTCGGACCGTTCGTCGAGGCCTGCCGCGCCGAAGGCCTCAAGGTCGGCCTCTACTACTCACTGATCGACTGGCACCACCCGTCCTTCCCCGTGGACGGCACCCACCCGCAGCGCGACGACGAGGAGTTCAAGGCCGCGGCCGCCGGCCGCGACATCCGCGACTACCAGCGCTATCTGCACGGCCAGGTCCGCGAACTGCTGACGTCCTTCGGACGCGTCGACTACCTGTTCTTCGACTTCTCGTACGCGGGCCGTACCTGGTGGGGCGGCAAGGGACCGGACGACTGGGATTCCCCGAAGCTGCTGGAAATGGTTCGCGAACTCCAGCCGCACATCCTCGTCAACGACCGGACCGGCCTGCCCGGCGACTTCGTCACCCCCGAGCAGTACCAGCCCTCGGGCCCCATGACCAAGGACGGGCGGCCCGTGCTGTGGGAGGCGTGCCAGACACTCAACGGGAGCTGGGGCTACGACCGGGACAACCTGGACCACAAGAGCGCCGACCTGCTGATCCGCATGCTCGTCGACGGAGTGTCCAAGGGCGGCAACCTGCTGCTCAACGTCGGCCCGACCGGTCGCGGCGACCTCGAACCGCGCGCCGTCGCCGTGCTCGGGGAAATCGGCCGGTGGATGGACCTGCACGAGCGGTCGGTCCGCGGCTGCGGGCCGTCCCCGTACACCGCCCCCACCGAATGCCGGTACACCCAGCGCGGCGACCGGCTCTACGTCCACCTGTTCGCCTGGCCGCTGCGCCATCTGCACCTGCCGGGACTCGCCGGCCGGGTGCGCTACGCCCAGTTGCTGAACGACGCCTCCGAGATCATCCAGGTCCACATCGACCCGGACCGGCCCGCGGTGAACACGGAAATGGGCGGGCAGCCCGCCGGCACGCTCACTCTCCAGATCCCCGTCCAGCGCCCCGACACCCCGGTGCCCGTCATCGAGTTGTACCTGGACACCCCGGCCGACCGGGCCGACGGCTGAGACCGGCCCCGGCCCCCGATCCACCACCACACTCACGGAGGCATCATGCAACGCCGCACGTTCCTCATGGGTACCGCGGCAGGGGCGGCACTGGCCGCTGCCCCCACCGGCGGTCTCCTCACCGCGAGCGCGACGGCGTCCCCCGCCGCCGTCGGTTCGCTCGACGAGCTCCAGGCCGCCATCGACCGGGCACGGCCGGGTGACCGCATCGTCGTGGCCGACGGCAGGTACGCCGTCCCGTCGGACCGGCCCCTCACCATCCGGAACAAGCAGGGCACCGAGCGCGCGCCCATCACCATCGTCGCCCGGTCCCGCGGCGGCGTCGTCCTCGAAGGCCAACACAGCTTCGTACTCGACGCGTCCAGCCACATCACCATCAGCGGCTTCTCCTTCCGCCAGAGCAGCACCCTGGACATCCCCCCGAACTGCTCGCACATCAGGCTGACCCGCAACGATTTCCAGCTCGCCGACATCGAGGGCCTGCACTGGGTGATGGTGCGCGCGGACGACAGCAAGGTCGACCACAACCACTTCCACGGCAAGTCCGCACTCGGCATCTACCTCGGGATCGAAGGCGCGGGCACGGAGGAGATGGCCCAGCGCGTCCATGTGTTCAGGAACCACTTCTCCGACCACACCTTCGCCGGGTCCAACGGCGGGGAGCCGATCCGGCTCGGCGTCAGCCCCCGGGCCCTGTCCAGCGCCCACGCCGTCGTGGAGTACAACCTGTTCGAGCGCGCCAACGGCGACCCGGAGGCCATCTCCGTCAAGAGCTCCGACAACGTCATCCGGCACAACACCATCCGCGACAGCTTCGGTGGGATCGTGCTGCGGCACGGCAACCGCAACCGGGTGGAGGGCAACTATCTCCTCGCCGGCACGGAGGGCGTGCGGATCTACGGCAACGACCATGTGATCGTCAACAACCACCTCGCCGGTCTGTCCGGGCGGGCCCTGGTGATCGGCAGCGGTTCGGAACGCGACCACCTGCCGGGCGAGACACCCGAGGCACGCCGCGGCAACGACGCACCCGACCGGGTCCTCATCGCCTACAACACCCTTGTGAACAACAAGGGCACACTTTCCGGCGAGAGCCAGCGCCCCCACGAGCCGCGTGATGTGACCGTCGCGGACAACCTGCTCGTCGGGGACTCGGGCGAGCTGGTCGCGATGGCGAACACCGTACGTTTCACCTGGTCAGGAAACATCCTGTGGGGTGCCGCCGCCGACGGCAACATCCCGTCCGACGGCTGCACCCGCGTCGACCCGAAACTGGTGACGGGCCCGGACGGGGTGGCCCGGCCGGCCGCGGACAGCCCGGCGATCGGCGCGGGCACGCTCCGGCGGTCACCGGTCACCCACGACATCGACGGTGACCCGCGCGGCCGGGCCCGGGACGTGGGCGCGGACCAGTACGCGAAGCGGGCACCCAGGCTCCGGCCACTGACCCCGGCCGACGTCGGTCCCCAGGCCCGCTGAACACACGCCCGGGAGGGACAGCCGGTCCGGTTCGCCGCCGGCTGTCCCACCACCGATCAGCCGGCACGCCCAGCGCGGGGGCTGTACGGACCGGCCCGTCACGTTCTTGTCGCCACAGGAGGCATCATGCAACGACGCACGTTCCTCAGGGCCACCGCGGTGGCAGCACTCGCCGCCGTGCCCCTCAGCACCTCGATGTCGGTCGACGCCTCGGCCGCCGACACAACGGTCAGCTCCCTGGCCGAACTCCAGAGCGCGATCAACTCCGCCGCACCCGGCGACCGGATCGTCGTGGCCGACGGCACCTACACCGTTCCGTCGGGGGGCGCGATCAACGTCTCCGGCAAGAACGGCACCGGCGCCGCGCAGATCACCATTGTCTCGAAGACCCGCGGCGGCGCGGTGCTGCGCGGCGAGCGCAGCTTCGTCTTCGCCGATTCGAGCAACATCACCGTCAGCGGCTTCGCCTTCCGCCAGAGCACCACGATGGAGATTCCGGCCGACTGCGCATCGATCCGGCTGACCCGCAACGACTTCCAGTTCGCGGACACCGGCGACCCGTACTGGGTCGTCGTGCGGGCGAACGACACGAAGATCGACCGGAACCACTTCCACGACAAGACCACCGCCGGCATCTTCCTCGTCGTCGACGGCCCCGGCTCGACCGACATGGCCCAGAACCTCCAGGTCTTCAAGAACCACTTCTCCGACCACAGCTTCGCCGGGTCCAACGGCGGCGAGTCGATCCGGCTCGGCGTCAGCGGACGGGCGCTGTCCAGCGCCCACGCGGTCGTGGAGTACAACCTGTTCGAGCACGCCGACGGTGACCCCGAGGCCATCTCGGTGAAGTCCTCCGACAACACCATCCGTTACAACACCATCCGCAACAGCCGGGGCGGAATCGTGCTGCGCCACGGCAACCGCTCCAGGGTGGAGGGCAACTACCTCATCGGCGGCAGCGAGGGTGTGCGGCTGTACGGCGACGACCACCTGATCGTCAACAACTACCTCGGCGGACTCTCGGGCCGGGCCCTGGTGGTCGGCAGCGGTACCACCCGCGACCACAACTCGGGCGAGACGCCGGACGAAAGGCGGGGCAACGACGCCTGCGACCGCGCGGTGATCGTGCACAACACCCTGCTCGGCAACTCCAGCACGCTCTCGGGCGAGACCCGGACGTACGAGCCCAAGGACGTGGTCATCGCCGACAACCTGCTCGTCGGCGACTCCGGCAGCCTCGTCGCGATGGGAGCGACCACCGGATTCACCTGGCAGAGCAACATGTTGTGGGGCGCGGCCGCCAACGGCAATATGCCGTCCGGTGGTTACACCCGCGTCGACCCGAAGCTGGTGACGGGCCCGGACGGCGTCGCCCGGCTGTCGGCGGGCAGCCCGGCGATCGGCGCGGCCACGCTGGGCAGCCCGGCCGTGGCCGACGACATCGACGGCGACTCACGAGGCAGCACGCGGGACATCGGTGCCGACGAGTACTCGACCGCGCCCGCGCTCCGCCACCCCCTCACGGCCGCGGACGTGGGTCCGAACGCATCGTGAGGTGCCACCGGTGAGTCGGTCCGTCCGCCCGCTCCGGGCGGACCGTTTCCGAGCCGCCCGGGAAGGGTGGGGCGAGAGCCGCCGCGAGGCGACCGAAGGAAGGGAACGCTGTGACAGGCAGGGAGAGCCGTGACCGCGAGGAGCAGGAGCGCAAAGCGGCGGACCATGACCCGGGCCGTGTGCCGACCGGGCCGGGTGCCACGCTGACCAGGCCGGGGCTGTGCTCGGTCACCTTCCGGCGGCTGCCCGCCGCCGAGGTCGCACGCCGGGCCGCCGACGCGGGCCTGGAAGTGGTCGAGTGGGGAGCGGACGTGCACGCCCCTCCGACGGATCCCGACACTGTCCGCGCGGCCCGCGAGGCCTGTGACAGATACGGGCTCAGCTGCTGCTCCTACGGCTCGTACTTCCGTGCCACCCAGGAAGAACTGACCGCCTTCCCCGGGATCGCCCGCGCCGCGGTGCTCCTGGGGGCGCCGCGGGTGCGGGTCTGGGCGGGTGGAGTCGGATCGTCGGCCGCCACACCGCGGGAGCGGAGCGGGACCGCGGCCTGCCTGCGGGAGGCGGCCCGGATAGCCGCGGACCATGGGCTGGAGCTCGCGCTGGAGTTCCACTCGAAGACCCTCACCGACACCGTCGCCTCGACGCTCCGGCTGTTGGACGAGGTGGGCGCGGACAACCTCCGTACCTACTGGCAGCCGCCGCTCGACACCCCCGACCAGGAGGCACTGGAGGGGCTTTCCGAACTCGTCGACCGGGTCAGCGCGGTGCACGTCTTCTCGTGGTGGCCGGGCAATCGCCGACTGCCGCTGGCCGATCGTGCGGACCTGTGGGCCGGGGTCTTCGACCTGCTGAACGAACGGCGCGTTCCGCTGGAGGCTCTCCTGGAGTTCGTGCCCGGCGACGACCCCGCTGTGCTGGCACGCGAGGCCGCTGCGCTGCGGCGCGTCGCGGCTCACCGCTGAGCGGCACATCGCTGAGCGCCTCCCCGCCGAGCGGCTTCCCTACCACCACCTCGACATCAGGACGGCAGGCATGCATATCAAGGAAACGGACACACTCCTGTTCATCGGTGACTCCATCACCGACGCGGGCCGCGACCGTACGGATTCCGCGTCGCTCGGCGGCGGATACGTCCATGAGATCGCGCGGACCCTGCACGCCGGGGCAGGCCACGGCCCCGCCGTCATCAACAAGGGCCTCAACGGCAATCGCGTGTACGACCTCGAAGCCCGCTGGACCACCGACGTCCTCGACCACCGGCCCAACGTGGTCACGGTCAAGATCGGCATCAATGACACCTGGCGGCGCTACGACCGCGGACTCATCAGCCCGGTCGACGAGTTCGAGACGTGTCTCGACCGCCTCCTCGCGGACACCGCACGGAAACTGGCCGCGCGACTGGTCGTCATCACCCCGTTCCTGCTTCCGGTCACCCCGGACCAGGAAGACTGGTTCGAGGACCTGACTCCCCGTACCGACGCCGTCCTGCGCACCGCGGCGGCCAACGGAGCCCAGGTGGTCCGTGCGGATCTCGCGCTGCACCGTGCCGCGGAGGCGAAAGCGGCCGCGGAGCTGGCCCCGGACGGGGTCCATCCGAGTCCGCTCGGCCACCGGATCATCGCGGATGCCTGGCTTGCGGCGGTGGACTCCCGCCTACTCGGAGAGCAGGGGTAGGTCCACCCGGACCTCGATTGATCCGGGGCGGCCGAGGATCTGCGCCGAACCGCTGACGCGCAGAGTCCGTGCCGGATCGAGCGTCAGTTCGCCGGTGACGTCGCCGTGCTCGTGGAGGTAGAGAACGCGCGAATGGGACGCGGGGAGTGTCGCTGCCCGGGATGGCCCGTCGGCGTACCGCAGATGACCGTGGCCTGAACTGTGCCGCCCGGCCGTGGCGCGCCGAGCGGTCTGCTGCCCCGGTGGACCAGGGGTTATGCCGACCACGGGGCCTTGCATCGCGCGGGTCGGTCACCGAGGGACTCGGCCACTGGAGGATTCGGCCCCGCAGGGGATCCAGTCACGAAGGGATTCGGTCGTGAAGGGATGGGGTCAGCAAGCCTCGTCGGCAGCCGGGTTCTCCGACTGGCGGCGGGTCAGTCGCCAGACCTGGTCCTCGCCGGTATGTGCCGGGGCGAGGAGCTCGGAGGGGCGACGGCCGTGCTCGGCGAACCCGAGCCGGGCCGGGACTGCGCGGCTGGCGGCGTTGGCCACGTCGTGGACGACCTCGACATGGTCGACTCCGGGGAGACGGAAGGCCAGTTCGACCAGAGCCCGGGCGGCCCGGGTCGCCACGCCACGGCCGGTGGCGGCAGGGTGCAGCCAGTAGCCGATCTCGCGGCCGTTCGCCGGGGTTTCGCCGCGCCGGAACAGCCCGCAGGCGCCGACGATCGCCCCGTCGAGCACGATCGCGTAGGTGAACTCCTCACCACGCGCCCAGCGTTCCACACGGTTGGCCAGGAAGCGGGTGGTCCTGGCCAGGCTGTGCTCAGCGGCCCAGGGCATCCACGGACGCAGGTGCTCCAGCGACTCCTCGATGACCCGGAAGAGCTCCGGGAGGTCCGCCTCACCGTCGAATCTGCGCAGCGTGAGGCCGTCCAGTTCGATCACCTGTTGTGGAGTGTCCATGCCGGGAGGATGCTACGCAGCCGTCGGCGTGGGCAACGGTATTTCGGAGCGGGCTCCGGCCGCTCACCACCCTTCCGGCCAGGCCGGGTTACGCCGGGGCCGTCGACGCGGCAAGGAGCCCGCAGACCGCGAGCACCACACCGGCATCGCCCCCCCAGCCTTCGTCGGACCGCCCCGGTCACCCGCCGCCCGGTGGGACAACGCAGCCGGCTCCGGGACGCAGTGGATCTACGACCGGACCACGTACGCGTTCCTCGGCGAACGCACGGGCCCGGCCGAAGCCGGTGACGCGGGCCCGGCAGGGGCCGTCGTATGCGCCTCCGCGGTCCTCACCAAGGCCGTGGTCGACCGCGTCGGCGAGACGCCTGCGCCGTGACGGTGGAACGGGTGGCCGCTGCCCACCCGTTCCGACTCCGCGGGAGCCGTCAGCGTCGGCCGCCGACCTGGCGACTCGCGGCGAAACGGGACGGGGGCGTACCGAAGGCGCGGGTGAAGGCGGCGGTGAACGCCGCCGGCGAGGCGTAGCCGATCCGACCGCTGACCTCGCTGACCGACCCGGTGCGCAGCAGCGGGACGGCCGCGAGCAGGCGGGCGCGGCCCCGCCATACGGCTGGGCTGTCACCGGTCTCGGCGCGGAACCGCCGGGTGAAGGCCCGTTCGCTCATGGCCGTCCTGGCGGCCCATGCGGCGTTGGTGGCGTCGGCGTCCGGGGCGGCCAGATACTCGCGGCAGAGCCCCGCGAGGTCGGCGGAGGCGGGAATCCCCACGTGGAACGGGAGCGGGGCACGCTCGGCGATCTCGTACAGGAGGAGTGCGGCGATGTTTCCCTCGCGCCCGGACAGGCTGTATTCGACCTCGAACTCGACGGCGGCCAGGAGCAGTTCGCGCAGCAGCGGCGGAACGTCCACGACCGTGCAGGTGGCGGGCCACCAGGGGACCGCATGCGGCTCGATGTACAGGCTCCGGGTGCTCACCCCCAGCATGCGGACCCGGTGGCGCGTGGCAGGCGGGATCAGTACGGCGCGCTCCGGCGGAACGGTCCAGGTCCCCTCGGCGGTGTCGACGACCATGACTCCGGTGGCGCCGTAGAGGAACTGCGCGCGCCGGTGCTCGTGCCAGTCCAGCACGTGGCCGGGCGGGTAGTCGGTGCCGATCGGCAGGACGGCCCGGTCGACGTGGTCGACCTCGGCCAGCGGGACGTTCTTCACCCGTCCATCCTAGTGGCCGACACGCGAAGGAACTGTGCCGACCATCGCATGCGAGTAGATCGTCGGAGCTGGTGGAGTGGGGGCCATGGACTTCGTGATGTTGATCGGGGTCGGGCTCCTCACCGGGGTGACGACCGTGTTGTTCGGTTTCGGTGGTGGGTTCGTCGCGGTACCTGTGGTGGTTTGGGCGGACGCCGCACTCGGCGGGGACGCGATGCGGGTGGCGACGGCCACCTCGGCCCTGGTGATGGTGGTGAACGCGGGGTTCGCGACGTCCGTCACCCCCCGGCGGGTGCTCCTCTCGCTCCGCGGCAGCGCCATGCTGCTCCTCCTGCTGGCGGCCGGCGCCTCGGCCGGTGCGCTCGCCACGCGCCTCGCTCCGGCCGCTCTGGCCCATTGGGCATTCGTCGCGTACGTCGCTCTCACCATCACCGACCTGCTCCTGCGCCCCGGTTTCCTGCGCCCCAACACCCGGGTCGGGACGACAGCCGATGCCCCGCGCCCGCTGCCGGCCGCCCTCGGCGCACCGATCGGTGCGGTCGCCGCCTTCCTCGGCGTGGGCGGCAGTGTCATGACCGTCCCCGCGATGCGGCGGGCCGGGCACACGATGCACGTGGCGACCGCGCTGGCCAACCCCCTCACCCTGGCCATCGCGCTCCCGGCAACCGCGGTGTCCCTGTGTGTGGCAGCGGTCCCCGCCGCCGCGCACGCACAGGTGCAACTGGTGGGCCTGATCGACCTCCGCGCCGCCTCGGCGCTGCTTCTGGGGGCCCTGCCGGTGATCGCGCTGCTGCGGAGACGCCCGCCGCGAATCCCCGACCGCACCCATGCCTGGGCCTATATCGGCCTGCTCGTCCTGGTGACGGTCGCGATGCTGATCGCGATCTGACCGGCCGTTTCGGACAGTGGAAGTCGTAGCCCGGTCGGCACGGAGCCGCCGGGCTCACGGCGCGAGGCCAGTACCGGAGGCCACTGCTGCTCCCTGCGCAGAAGTGACGGAGCGCGTGGTGTGAGCGTCAGCCGCGCAACGAACTCCTTGCCGCACCAGGTTCTCGTCGATCTCGAACCTGTCCATGTACGCGCGGCGGCGTGCGGTCGACCGGGCGTCCTCACCCAGCGTCGAATCCGGGCGTGTGCGAACCTCTAGAGTGCGAGGCCTGGAAGCGGCAAGTCTTCGGACGGAAGCCGGGTTTGTGTGGAGCACCTGGCTCGGCCGTGCCGGGCAGGGGGATGGGAGCGGGTCCTGAATGAGGGTTGAACTGCCGCCGGAGCCGATGCACTTCGTCAACCGCGAGGAGGAGAAGGAGCGGGCCTTCCGCGCGGTGGAGGAGTGGCGGGGCCGCGCCCGGCCGCTGGTCCTGTCGCTGAGCGGACCGGGAGGCCTCGGCAAGACCGAGCTGGCCTTCCTGATCGCGCGGAAGCTGCGCGACAACTTCTCCGATGTGTTGTCGGTCGACCTGGACGACTTCCGGGAGGGCGGTGAGCTGGACCCCGGCGAGGTGCTCGCGCAGTTGCTCGATTCCCTCGGGGTGGAGCCGGACTCGCTGGCACGCCAGTTCAAGGCGCGCTGCAGGCAGTACTGGAACATGACCGCCGATCGTCGGCTGGTGGTCGTTGTGGACAACGCCCGGTATGCCTCGGAAATCGTCCCATTGCTTCCGGCGTCGGGTACCAGTGTGGTGATCGTGGCGAGCCACGGCCCGCTGTACGACCTGGAGGACGGTGCCGCCGTCGACCTGGTGCTGCCACCGCTGGAGGACCCGGTGGCGATCGAACTGCTGGAGCTGATCGTCCGGGACCGGCGGCTGACCACCGATCCGGAGGCCGCACGGACGGTCGTGCGGATGTGTGACGGCTTGCCGGCGGCCCTGCACGTCGCGGGCCGCTGGGTCCGCTCCCACCCCCTGCGACCGCTGTCACGCCTGATCGCGGAGCTGCGGGCCGAGCTGAACGAAAAGGGAGTCTCCTCCGGGGTGGAGGACGTCTGGGACATCGCCTACCACGGTCTGTCCTCCTCGGCCGCGCTGCTCTACCGGTCGCTGCCCCACCATCCCGGCTCGACGTTCACTCACGAGTCCGCCACCGCACTGCTGGGGCTGGGACCGGAGGCCTGCCAGGACGCGCTGGAGGAGCTGGCCGCGGCAGGGTTACTGGACCTGCGCATGGTGCGGCGGACGGATCACGGCCGGATGAGGCTTCACGGTCCGCTGCGCGCCCATGCCCGGCGTCGGGCCCGCGACCACGAGGCACCCGGGGAGCCGGCCGAGGCGCAGACGCGAGTGCTGCGCTGGTTCGTCCGGCAGGCACAACTGGCCGACAGGTTCGCCGCCGGCCGGCGGCTGACCGTCGCGGATCCCTTCGATCCCGTTCCCGACGCCCCCGACGTGCCCCTTGAGGACCCCGCGGAGTCCGGGGACCACGCGGTCCGTACGGCGCGGGCCGCGCGGGCGGCGCGCTGGCTGTACGAGGAACGGCATGCGTTGTTCGCGTGTGTACGGCTGGCCCACGGGCGAGGACTGGATGCCGAGACCGTGGCCCTGTGCGAGCCGGTGTGGACTTACGCGATGGATCATCCTCACCAGTCCGATGTGACCGAGCTGTTCCGGCTGGGTGTGACCTCCGCGCTCCGGTCCGCGAACGCTTCGTGGCTGGTGCGCATGCGATGTCAACTCGCCCGTCCCCTCTGGGAGTCGGGAAATCTGATCGAGGCCGGACGCGAGATCGACGGCGCGCTGGCGGCCCTCGACCTGTTGGGGGACACCGTGCCGGACCGCAAGCTCCGTGCCTCGGCGATCGAGTTCCGCGGCACGCTCAGCTCCACACGCGGGGACTGGAACGCGGCGGCTGCCGACTTCGCCCGGTCCCGCGAGGTCCACCTGGCGATCGGCAACGACTATGGAGCCATGCTCCAGACCTACCGGATGGGCCAGGCGAGCGCGGAGCTCGGCGACCTGGACGCGGCGGCCCGCTTGTTGTTTGAAGCACACGACGCGGCCATGGCGCAGGACCGCGCGAGGCTGAGCGCACGCACCGGATTCGCGCTCGGCGGCGTCCTGCAACGGCTCGGCCGGGCGGGCGAGGCCCGTCTGCTGTACGAGCGCTCACTGGAGGGAGCACGTGAACGGGGATCCGGCTTCGACCAGGCCCGCGTCCTCGACGCACTGGCCGAACTGGCGGGCTTGGAGGGGGAGAGCGCGGCGGCCGACGAGCACCGCGCAGCCGCGGAAGGCCTCCGCCGCCGGAACGGCCTGTTCTAGATCACCAGTCCGGCTTCCTCGTCCGTGGCCGGACGGAGAAGAACGCGAAAGGCCCGGTCACCGATGACACAGTTCAGGCAGAACTCGTCGTCGGGCATGCCATGGTGGGCGCTGGACCAGGTGTGGACGGCGGACAGTGCGGCGGCCGGGTCGATGCGTATGATCCGGCCGCCCTCGGAACGGGGTTCGACGCGGACGGCGTAGGTGTGTTCGTCGCCGCGGACTCTGAGCACGCAGAGCCCGGAGGCCACAACGGCCGCGGCCGAACGGCAGCCTGAGTACTCGGACAGAGCGTGTTCCGCCCACCCGGCGGCCGTCCACGCGACTTCCCCCGCAGTGGGAGAGGGCGGAAGCGGACGGCGGTACAGCAGACCGGCGGAGCGGGCGAGTTGTTCGCTCGCTCCGCCGTGTTCCACGGCCAGGTGGTGCCCGGGTGGCCCGATTCCGGTGGGGCGCCGGTCGATCCGGACCCCTTCCGCGAAGACCGCGGCGTGCACGTCGAAGGCCGCGGGCGTACGGGTGGCGGCAGCGGGGGAGGGCAGCAGCCGTGGTGGGGCGTGGCGGACCGGCGGGGTGAGGCCGAGGAGCGTGTACACCTCGGTCCGCAGTCGGCTCAATGACTCGCCCTGGCCCGCGAACGCCGCCTGGGCAGCGGCGTTTCCCGTACCCGGCCGGTACGCTTTCAGTGCCTCCTTTACCGCTTCGGCCGGGCCCAACTCCGGTATGCGGCGCAGGAGTACGTCCATCGGGCTGCCGGGGATCAGCTCGACGCCGGATCGGTGGACGTTCACGACCGGTCGGTCGCGCGCCGCGGAGTAGTACAGGGCGGTCGATCCGTGGTCGGTAATGAGCGCGTCGGCGGCGATCAGTACGGATCCCCATTCCTCGTACGGGCCGGCGAGCACCATTCCCGCGTCGAGGGCCGGGGACAGGCGCTCGGTCAACTCGTACCTGCCGAGCAGACTTCGTTCGTTGGGGTGCACGATCAGCGCCAACTGGTATTCGTCGCACGGCAGATGAGCCGCCAGTTCCGCGGGCAGGTCCGGCCGCTGACGCAGCAGGCACTCCGGTCCCCACGTCGATGCGAGAACGATCAGTGTGCGGGACCCGGTGCCCAACGCCGTCCGGTACCGGTCGCGGAGGGACAGCGAGGCGAGGATGCGCTCCAGGGTGGGGTCACCGACGACCTTGGCCCTCTCGGCGGCCGTCGGGGTTGCGGCAGCCAGACGAGCCACCTGATCGGGGTGGGCGAGTGCGTGCAGGGCGATGGGCGCGTCGTCGTCGGACGGCAGCAGATATTCCGGATCCAGTCCGGAGGCCGAGTCGGCGGAACCCTCGCCCGGAATCGACTTGTTGAACCCCGCACCGTGCGGGAGCAGCACGTGCCGTCCGCGCAGCAGGCTCAGTTCGCCCTTCGGGCTGGCCGTGAGGACCAGGTCGTACGTGCGCCGGCACGCATCGTCCCAGGGGAGCGTCCGGCCGCCGACGTCGTCGATGACCGAGAGCGCGTCAACTCCGAAGTCGGATCCCGGTACCAGGGTGAACAGGCGGGTGATGCGGTCATCGCCGGCGAAGACCGGGAGAGCGTCGAGGAGCCGGTACAGGGCTACCGCGGACCGCGCGGCGAGAAGAACCGCCCGTCGCCCGTCGCCCGTCGCCCGTCGCCCGTCGCCCGTCGCCCGTCGCCCGTCGCCCGTCGCCCGTCGCCCGTCGCCCGTCGCCCGTCGCCCGTAAGTGTCCATTCTAGGGGCGGGCGGTTGATCGTATCCGGCGTTTCCGCAGATCGGGGGCGCTCTTTCGCGCCGTCGAACGACATGATCCGATCGTACCGCGCGCCCGTCGTGGTCGCCGAGCGTGATCCACAACGCACATTCGGCAAGTGTGCGGCGCGGACCGGCGGCCTATCGGGAGGATGGCGGAATGAGTGAGTTGGGAATCGCGCTGATCGCCGCCGGAGCAGCCCTTGCGGGAAGCGCCACTACCGGTTGGTACACCCGCAGTGCCGGATTTCGGCAGGCCGAGGCGGCACGCCAAGCCGGTGACCGTCAGGCCGACGCGCTGCTCGAAACGGTGCGGATGACTCTCCGGGAGCAGGCGGCCGTGCGCGTGCTCGACATCCGGCGCCAGACCTACGTCGCATTCCTCGGAGCGGCGGAATCGAGAATCCGGATCGAGCGGACGGGGCGGGGCAGGGGGGATGACGACGCCCGGCTGGAGACCGCCTTGGGCGAAGTGATCCTGGAGGGACCGGTCGAGGTCGCCGCCGCGGCACAGGACGTCGTCGACCGCCTGCGCCGCCACGAGTCGCCGGACAACCTCCTGAGCGCCAAGCTCGCTTTCGTCTCTGCCGCACAGGAGGCGCTGAACGCGCCACCCGGGGCCCGATAGGGCCGATTCGGCGTCTGCACGGGTGCATGGGCCTGATGCCACCGGGACGGTTCGGGCGGTGCCGAACTGTTTCGGTCCTAGCGTCGGAGCCATGACGCACAAGACACACAAGACGCATGAGTTCGGCCGATACGCGGACGTACGGGCGGCGCTCGCCGACCCGGCGCTCGTCCCGCAATTGCCTGCCGCGGACGGCGGTCCGGCCGGGGCGAGCGTTGCCTGGTTGCGGGCCACCGTGGCCCGGTTCGGTTCCGGGGAGCCGCACCGGCGCCGACGGGCTCTGGTGGAGGCCGAACTGGCCCGGCTGGAGCCCGACTCGCTACGGCAGGCGGCCGCCGCGGGGACCGGGGGAGAGGTGCGGGCGCGGGTGGTGCGCACCCTCGCCGAAGCGCTCGGGATGCCGGAGCCCGCGGTGGTGACGGAGGCGGTGATCGCCGTGGCCCAGGCCTACTTCGGGTGCGCGGATGCGGCCGCGGACGAGGACGAGGCGGTGGCCCGACTGGTGGCGCTGTTGATGCCGGGGACGGCGGATGAGGCGGGCCTGGAGGCGGCCGCGAATCGCATCGGGTTGCTGGTCCAGGCATGCGAGGCGACGGCCGCACTGGTCGAAGCCGCGGCCGGACGCGACGCACCGATGGCCCGGGTGCTTCGGGAGGCTCCCCCGGTACGGAGCATGCGCCGCGTCGCCGTCCGGGACACCCGGATCGCGGACCGGGAGATCGCCGAGGGCGATGTGGTGCTGCTCGATCTCGCGGCGGCCCATCGCACACACCCCGTACCGCTCACCTTCGGCGCCCCACCCCGCGTCTGCCCCGGCCGTGCCCACGCCCTCGCCCTGGCCGACGGCCTGCTGCAGCGCCCATCGACCGGCTTCGCCCGCCTGCACCACCAGGCCGGCGCCCCGCTGCTGCTGCCCAACGCCTGGGACCACGCCTCGGCCGCCGCGCTGGTGGCGCAGGGGTTCGCAGCCATCGGCACCACCAGCCTGGGCGTGGCCGCGGCCGTCGGTCTGCCGGACGGGGCCGCCGCCGCCGTCGACGCGACTCTGGTGCTGGCCCGCCGGCTCGGACAGGACTCCTTCCTGTTCACCGTCGACGCCGAAGGCGGTTTCAGCGACGACGTGACGGAAGTGGCCGAGCTGGCCCGCAAGCTGTACGAGGCGGGCGCGGCCGGCATCAATCTTGAGGACGGCCGTCCCGACGGCACCCTCGCCCCCGTGGAGCTGCACGCCGCGAAGGTCGCGGCGGTGAAGGCCGCCGTGCCCGAGCTGTTCGTCAACGCCCGTACCGACACCCACTGGTCGGGCCGCCATGAGGAGGAGACCGCGACGCGGCTGGCGACGTACGAACAGGCCGGTGCGGACGGGGTGTTCGTGCCGGGACTGTCGGATCCGGACCGGATCGCCGAGCTGACCGCAACGCTCGTCGTCCCGTTGAACATCCTGTACGCGCCGACCGGCCCCACCCTCGCCGAACTGGCCGCGCTCGGGGTGCGCAGAGTCAGTCTCGGTTCGCTGCTGTACCGCAGGGCCCTGGCGGCGGCGGTGGACACCGCAACCGCCGTCCGGGACGGGCGGCCGACGGGCCGGAGGGCCCCGTCCTATGCGGAGGTACAGCGGCTGGCGGTGCCCGGTGGGTCTGAGCCCAGGAGGTCCGTGTGATCCAGGTGGCGCCCCGTCCATGCGGCGTCACAGGGCGCACCGATGCGCATCAGCCGCCGTCGCTCATCCGTTGATGCGAGCGCCCGTCGTGTCGATGCGAGCGTCAGCCGTGCCGGGCGGTCACGCAGCGGGCCCGCCACTCCGCGTCGGAGGCGAGGTCCAGGCCGGTCCACGCCATCGCGAGTGCGCCGTCGAGCACCGCGTCGTCCGCTGCAGGGCTCGCGGTTTCGTCGGTGAACTGCCGGGTGTGCGGCATGCCTTGGGCTCCCAGCACCCCGAGACCGGGGTGGATGGCGGGCATGGCGTGGGTGACGTTGCCCATGTCCGTGGAGCCGCCCGTTCCCTGCGGCACCGGACCCGGCTCGGGGACCTCCCGTCCGGTCGCGCGCAGATTGCGGGCGTACGAGGCCATCAGCGCGGTGTCATGGCGCAGTTCGAGGTAGTCGGGCTGGATCGGTTCTACGTCCACGGTCGTGCCGGTGGCCAGCGCGGCCCCGCGGAAGCAGTTCAGCACCCGTTCCCGCAGCTCGGTGAGTTCCTCGCCGGTGGGGGTGCGCACTTCGTACTCCAGCACCGAGCGCTCGGGGATGATGTTCGTGCGTTCCCCGCCGAGCTGGACGATCCCGGCCACCCGGTGTCCGTCCCGCAGTTGCTGGCGGAGCTGGCCCACCGCGACCTGGGCGACCACCGCAGCGTCGGCGGCGTTGAGCCCGCCCTCGGGGGCCGCGGCGGCATGTGACGCCCGGCCGGTGAAGGTGACCTCGAAGCGGGCGACCGCGTTGCTGGAGCCGCGCGGGTCCGCGGTGTCGACGGGGAAAGGGTGCACCATCATCGCCACCGTCACATCGTCGAAGGCGCCGCGTTCGAGCATCAGCACCTTGCCACCGCCCTCCTCCTCGGCCGGGGTGCCGAGCAGCTTCACCCGGAAGCCGAGTTCGTCGGCGGCCGAGGCCAGGGCGATGGCCGCGCCCGCTCCGGCGGCGCAGATGATGTTGTGCCCGCAGGCGTGGCCGATCTCCGGCAGCGCGTCGTACTCCGCGCATACCCCGACCGTCAGCTCACCGCTGCCGTACTCGGCGGTCAGCGCGGTCGGCAGATCGCACACCGCGCGATTCACGGCGAACCCGGCGTCCTTCAGCAGCAGCGCGAGTCGTTCGGCGGCCCGGGTCTCGGCGAACGAGGTCTCCGGATCGTCGTGCAGCTCGTGGCTCAGCTCCAGAAGCCGGTCCCGGTACTCGTCGAGCCGGGCGGCGACGCGGTCGCGGAGCGATGAGTCGGCTGCGGGCATGGGAGATCCCCTCCACTCGAAGTCGGTATGCGAAAATAGAAACTGATCGTTTCCTT
The DNA here is from genome assembly GCF_040611955.1 of Streptomyces sp. NPDC006510. Classification (NCBI taxonomy): domain Bacteria; kingdom Bacillati; phylum Actinomycetota; class Actinomycetes; order Kitasatosporales; family Streptomycetaceae; genus Streptomyces; species Streptomyces sp. NPDC006510. The sequence continues at coordinate 18,721 of NZ_JBEXPH010000018.1, forward strand.
AATTGACTTCCATGTCTACCTGCCCGTCCGGGAAATGGCCAGGCCGGTTCTCGTGGCAGGGTGCGCCACGGCCGGATAGAGTCCTGAGAGGAAACCTTCCGTATCCTATTGACATAGGGTGCTCGCATACCCCGAAATGGGACGCCATGGCGAAGAGCACTCAGCGGCCGGTCGGCCGGCCCCGCAGCGAGGACGTCCGCGACCGGGTCATCGGCGCGGCCGACGAGCTGCTTGCCGAGATCGGCTATCTCGGCATGACCATGGACGAGATCGCCGTACGCGCGAAGGTGTCCAAGAAGACCCTCTACCGATGGTGGCCGCACAAAGCCGCGGTGACCGCCGAGGTGCTCGTCGCCCGTGCCGACGTACGCGCCGTTCCCGACCTCGGCGACACCCGCACCGAACTGTTCGTCGTCCTCGACCACATCGACGAGTTCACGCGCGCCCGTGACACCTTCACGCGGCTGTGCCTGACCGAGGCCGCAGCCGACGAATCGGGCGTCCTCCAGTCCTTCCTCGATGTCGTCCTGCGGCGCCGGGACCAGGTCCGGGCCGCCATGCAGCGCGGGATCGCCCGTGGTGATCTGCCCGCGGACATCGACGTCGACGCACTCCTCGACCTGTGGAACGGTTTCTTCGTCTACCGACGGTCCTTCCGCCCCGCGCCCGTGCATGAGGACACGGTGCGCCAGCTCGTCGACCTCGCCCTGGCCGGGCAAGTGCCGCGCCTGCCCTCCGCAGGCCAGGGCACGGGCGATTGGGCCGACTGACCGGTCCAGGTCGTCGGCACGCCGTGGCGGTCCGTGCGTGGAGCCCTCCGCGGTGAGCGCACGCGGGGGGCTCCACCGTACGGATACCGCCTGTTTCAGCTCTCATCGTCCTCCGCGCGACGCTCACCCTCGGCCTGGGACGGCTGGGTGCGCATGGTGGCGGGGTGTCGCTCCTCGGCCGGATCCCTGTCCTCGTCCAGCCTCTCGCCCTCGGCTTGCGACGGAGTCGAGTATTCGATGTTCTCCCTCATGGCCGCCTCCGCGGTCGGAACGCGTGCCTACAAAACGAGCCTATCGCTTCCCTCCGGTCGGCGGCCCGGACCCGTCGTACCCCCATCCGGGCACCCGTGGCCGGGCTCCCCCGACACAACACTGCTCGGCGGGGATGCCGCGCCTAGGGTGTCGAGGGGTGCTCGGGCCGGTCGTCGGCCCGGTTGCGATCAGCCTCCGTGGCGGCCGGTGTACGGCCGGACGTCGCCCGCACGGCCCGCCTGGACAGGCGGCTCATCGAGGTAGGAGACACAGATGGAAGCGATTGTTTTCGAGGAGTTCGGCGGACCCGATGTGCTGCACCTCGCGCAGACAGCCGATCCGCACCCCGGCCCGGAGCAGCTCCGGGTGCGGGTGCGGGCCGCCGGTGTGAACCCGGTCGACTACAAGATCCGCAGGGGCTGGATGGAGGCGGTGTTCCCCACCACCCTCCCGGCGACGCCGGGCAGCGAGTTCGCCGGGGTCGTCGACGAGGTGGGTGACGGAGTCACCGGATTCGCGGTCGGTGACGAGGTCCTCGGCTGGACTGCCACCGGCGCCTACGCCACCCTCGCACTGGCCGACATCGGTGCCGTCGCCCACAAGCCGTCCGAGCTGAGCTGGGAGCGTGCGGCCGCCCTGCCCATCGCGACGGAGACGGCGGCGCGCGTGCTCGACGAGCTCGGGGTGGGCGACGGCGACACCCTGCTGCTGCACGGCGCGGCCGGAGGCGTCGGCTCGGCCGGCGTCCAGCTGGCGCTGGCCCGCGGTGCGACGGTGATCGGGACGGCGTCCCCGGCGAACCACGCCTATCTGCGTGAGCTGGGTGCGATTCCGGTGGCGTACGGGGACGGGCTGGTCGGCCGGGTACGAGAGGCCGCCCCGCAAGGCGTGGACGCGGTCTTCGATGCGGCGGGGCAGGGCGCACTGCCCGACTCCATCGAGCTGCGTGGCGGCACGACCGAGCGGATCGTCACCATCGCCGACGCGGACGCGGCGAAGTACGGAGTGGCCTTCTCGGGCGGAAGCATCGAGCGGGCGAACGAGCGGCTCGCGGAGAACGCCCGGACCGCCGCGGCGGGCCGCCTGACGGTGCCGGTGGCGCGGACCTTCGGGCTCCACGATGCGGCGAAGGCGCAGGAGCTGAGCGAGGAGGGGCACGTACGAGGGAAGCTGGTGCTGCTGCCCTGACCGCCGGGCATCGGGCGACGCGAGCCGGGACGGCCCCCGCCGCCCCTGTCGGTGCGCTGGACCCACGCCCCGACGGGTGCTCGGCTCGACGTCGGCCTTCTGGATGAGGGAGAAGACGGCGATCGCGGCCGCGTCCAGGTTGGGGGAGACGTAACAGGGACAGATGGCCCAGCCGGCGATCGCGGTGATGACGCGGTCGCGCTGCTGCGACTTCACCCGCGCCGACCACACCGACAACTGGTCCCGGCGGCTCGGCGAGGAGCACGCCGTGCGCGCCTGGCGCTGCCGCGACCTGTGGGACTCGGGAGCCACCGTCGTCCTCGGCTCCAGCCTTCAACTCCTACTCGTCCATCGTCGCGCCGGTCACTCCCGGACGGGGTCGCCGAAGACGGGCTGCCCGCCGACATAGGTGGCCTCGACGCGCAGCGAAGCGAGTTCGGCCGGGTCCACGGAGAAGGGGTCGCGGTCCAGCACGATCAGGTCCGCGAGATGGCCCGCCCGCAGAACGCCGGTGTCGTCGAACCGGTTGACGTATGCGGAGCCCGATGTGTACGCGCGCAGCGCGGTCGTCAGGTCGAGTCGCTGATGCGGGAGGAAGGGCGGCCTGTCCCCGTCGGGAACGATCCGGTTGACCGCCACATGGATGCCTTCCAGCGGGTCGGCCGAGCTGACGGGCCAGTCGCTGCCGGCGGCCAGCGGGGCGCCGGCGCGGTGGAGGTCGCCGAAGGGGTACTGCCATGCCGCGAGTCCGTCGCCGAGGAACGGGGTGGTGAGCTCGTCCAGCTGCGGCTCGTGCGCCGCCCACAACGGCTGGAGGTTGGCGATCGCCCCCAGCTGTGCGAAGCGCGGCACGTCGTCCGGGTGCACGACCTGGAGGTGGGCCAGGTGGTGGCGGTTGCCGCGCGGCCCGTTGGCCTTCCGCGCCGCCTCGACCGCGTCGAGTGCCTCGCGGACGGCCCGGTCGCCCAGCGCGTGGAAGTGGACCTGGAAGTCCAGGGAGTCGAGCTCGGTGACGTACTCCCGCAACGCCTCGGGGTCGACGAAGCTGAGGCCGGAATTGGCCGTGGCGCAGCCGCAGCCGTCCTTGTACGGGGCGGTCATGGCCGCGGTGCGGTTCTCGGCGATGCCGTCCTGCATGATCTTGACGGTGTCGGCGCGGAAGCGGCCCGTGCGCAAGGCCCTGCGGCGTTCGACGAGGTGGGGGATCTGTTCGGCGCCGGCGTCCCGGTCCCACCACAGCGAACCGTTGACCCGGGCGGTCAGCAGCCCGCGGCCGGCCGCCGCGACATACGCGGCCGAGACATCGGGGTGTCCGCCGTACTCGCCGAGCAGGGCGTCCTGCCAGGCGGTGATTCCGTACGAGTGCAACAGCCGCTGGGCGCGCAGCAGACCGTCGACCAGGTCCTGAGCGGTGGGCCGGGGCGCGGCGCGTCCGACGAGTTCGACCGCGCCCTCCTGCAGCATGCCCGACGGTGTGCCGTCGGCTTCGCGTTCGACGCGTCCGTCGGCGGGGTCGGCGGTCGAGGCGGTCACACCGGCCAGCTCCAGGGCCCGGGTGTTGGCCCAGGCGCCGTGGTGGTCCCGGTTGACCAGCAGTACGGGCCGGTCGGGCACGATCTCGTCGAGCATCTGCCGGGTCGGCAGGCCACCGGGGAAGCTCTCCATCGACCAGCCGCCGCCGGTGATCCAAGGCCGTTCGGGGTGGGCGGCCGCGTAGTCCGCGATCCGGCGGCGGTATTCGGCAGGGTCCGTCGTCCCCGTGAGGTCGCAGGTTCCCAGCTCCAGACCGCCGAACACGGCGTGGACGTGGGCGTCCTGAAAGCCCGGCAGCACCGCGCGCCCCGCCAGGTCGACGACCCGGGTGTCCGGGCCGATCAGCTCGCGCACCTCCTCACCGCCGACTGCGGTGATCCGCTCTCCGGTCACCGCCAGCGCCGTGGCGCCGGTGTGCGAGGGGTCCATGGTGATCACGGCGCCTGAGGTGAAGACGAGATCTGCGTGGCTCATCGGGGGGTACTCCTTGAGGTGCTGGTTCATGGCCGGGCAGCGGCGGCCGGGCACTGGACGCTGTCGGGCACGGGGCTTCGCAGGTCTGCTGCCGGGTGGGAGTGGCGAGGCGGGGGCCGAGCCCGTTCCGTACAGGGGGATGCGGCCCGCCCGCTCGTCAGATGGTCGGGGCGACGCCTTCGGTGGGCGCGGGCGCTGGCGGCGTCCGGGGCGCGGACGGCCGGTCGCGGTGGAAGTAGGGGGCACGCCGCCCGTACTTGGCCCACAGGGCGGCCGGGACCCCGGTGACGAGGATGACCACCGGCACCAGGGTCAGGAAGCGGCCGTTGTCGGCGGCGAACGCGAAGTGGTCGGAGGACGTCCACAGGCTGTAGACCATGTAGCAGCCGAGCCCGAGCAGCGCGAGTCCGCACACGACCGGCACCAGCACCGTGACCAGCAGCATGCGCGGGTTCCGTCGCGCGTCCGGAGCGAAGGTGATCGCGCAGGCCAGGGCGGCGAAGGCGTAGTAGAGGGAGATCAGGATGCCGACGGAGGTCACGGATCCGACGATGATGTCCTGCAGGCTGCCCAGACCGGCCGACAGCAGGGCCAGAACCATCGACAGCGCGGCGATCCGCAGGGTCGACAGGTGCGGGGTGCGGCGGCGGGTGTGCAGTGCGGCCCAGCCGGCGCCGAGCACTCCGTCCCGGCTCATCGCGAGTGTCTGGCGTGCCGATCCGATCAGCACCGACTGCACACACGCGACGATGGAGCACAGCAGGACGACGGTGGTCACCGCCCGGCCGGCGTCCCCGGCCGCCATCTGCCCGATGTAGGGCAGGCCGCGTTCCCCGTTGGCCACCAGCTCCTCGGGGGTCAGGGCGCGCTGGAAGGCCACGGCCGCGAGCAGGAACAGTCCGGCGACCGCCGCGAGCGACCACATGCCGGCCCGCGCCGAGGTACGTGCGTCGGCGTTCTCCTCCGTCACCGAGAACGCGGTCTCCCAGCCCCAGTACATGAACACCGCCAGCAGGATGCCCGTCGCCATCACCGAGGGCGAGGAGAAGACGGTCGGGGAGAACCACCGGAGGTCGAAGGAGGCCGCGCCACCGGCGACGACGGCCCACAGACAGACGGCGAGGAGCACCACGAACTCCAGGCTGATGAGGACCAGTTGGAAGCGTGCGGCGACCTCGATGCCGAGGATCGCCAGCGCGGTGAGACCGGCGGCAAGGACCAGGCCCGCCGCCATCGAGGCGAACACGGGAGCGTCGGCCAGGTTCACGCCCGCCACCCGGTGCAGCCCCATCGAGTCGAGCGCGAGCAGTGTGTACTGCCCCATCAGCGGGATGGCGTAGGACAGGAACAGCACCTGGGTGACGACGGTCACCCAGCCGATCATGTATCCCGGCATCGGTCCGACCGCCTTGCCCACCCACACGTATGCCGTGCCGCAGTTGGCCTCGCGCTGGTTCAGCTTGGTGTAGGCCAGGGCGATGCCCAGGATCGGCAGCAGACCCAGCAGGAAGGCGGCCGGGATCCCCACGCCCACCGAGGCGCCGATGATGCCCAGGCCGACGCCGATGCTGAAGGTCGGGCTGATGTTGGACAGGGAGAGCACGACCCCGTCCAGCACCCCGAGCACCTTGGGCAGCGCCACGGGGTGTCCCGACGGGGTGCCCGCGGTCGCGGTGTCGGGTGCGGGGGAGGGGGGCGGGTGACCGGGCATGGGCGTCTCCTTGGCCTCTGACATCGCGGTGCGATCTGCCGGGTGTGGTGCGGGTGGCGGCAGCGTGGCAGGGAGGCGAAGACAAAGTCAACGGTGATGACAACATGGTTGACTCACGTGTGGCGCGGGAATGGCGTACCCGGGCGCGACTGGCGGCACAATGGGGCTGACCGGAGCGAGGGGAGTGCGCAGTGGAGTCACGTACGGGGAAGCAGGCCGCGGCGGCGAGCGGGAAACGTGCCGAATCCGGCCGGCCGCGGCCGTCGCTCAGTCCTCGGCTGATCGTCGAGGCGTGTCTCGATCTGATGGACACCGAAGGCGCCGACGCCCTGACGTTCCGCCGGATCGGTGCCCAGCTGGGCGCCGACCCCACGGCTCTCTACCGGCACTTCCGCAACAAGGACGATCTGCTGCTGGCGGTGGCGGATCATCTGCTGGAGGAGGGCCTCGAAGGATTCGAGCCCTCCGACGACTGGCAGCAGACGCTGCGCAGGCTGTTCATCCGCATCCACAAGGTCTATCTCTCGCACCCGCGCGCCGCCGTGCTCGCCACGGTGCGGATCACGCGGCGCCCGGCCGAGATGCGGGTGATCGAGATGACCCTCACCGCGCTGTCCGACGCGGGGTTCCCGCCCGAGCAGGCGGTGCGTCACTACCGTGCGCTGGTGGACTTCATCCTGGCCTGGTCGTGCATGGACGCCACCTACTGCACGCTCGACGCACACACCCGCCGCGGGGACGAGTCCGCCTGGTCCGGCGAGTACGCGGCCGTCCCCGCCGCCACCCACCCCCATATCGCGGCGGCGGCCCCCTACTTGGCCTCGGTGGAGGACGACGCCAACTTCCTTTTCGCGCTGGACCTGATGCTGGACGCCATCGGCGCCCGCGCTCCCGCGGGCCCGGCCTGATCCGAACGGGAGGTCCTAGACGGCCCTCAGGCCGATGCGGTCGATGGCACACGTCCCGGGGACCTTGGTGCTGTCGGGGTGCTGCCCGAGGTGGGTCAGGCGGAGCGTGTTGGTCCCCGCCCGCAGGGACACCTGGGTGAACTCCGGCTCGGCGTAGGCCGTGACCGGGCTGTAGAGGTCGAGCGGCGATCCGATCGTGGTGCCGTTCACCGACAGCCGGTAGATTCCCCGGGACTCGTGCCGCTTCACCCGCAGTCGCAGGGTTCGCGGGCCGGCCTGCGGCAGCCGGAACTCGCAGGTCAGTGCATCGCCGGGCGCCGCCGGTGTGAACAACAGCCCGTGGCCGGCGCCGCATTGGGGGTCGGCGAAGACCTCGGCGCGGCCGCCCGGGGCGGAGAACGCGAGTTGTTCCGCCTCTGCCACCCAGTCCAGCGGGCGTGGCGTCCAGTCGCCGCGCGAGTCGCAGAGCACCACACGGGTGCGGTCGGTGGCGGCCTCCGTGTCGGTGTAGGCGACCAGGCGGCCGTCGGGCGAGAAGGCCGGATGGGGGTGACCCGGATGGGCGGACCCCCAGCCCACCAGGCCGAGCGTGCGCGGTGGGTGTACGCCGGCCAGGTCCACCAGGGCCACCGCGCCCACCTGCCCGAACGCCGAGCCGTTGCGGCCGTTGGTGTCGGTCACGGCCCAGCGGCCGTCCGCGGTGAGATCGCAGTGGTTGTACGCGCCGTTCGCGCCCGAGGGCCCCGGCGCCACCAGCCGGTCCGGCCGGTCGTCCGGGTGGACCATCCACAGTCCCGAGGCGCTGCCGCCGATGGCCACGGCGAGGCAGCCGGTTTCGGCACGGGACTTCCACACGTTGTGGGTGCCGACCGGGACGCCCGCGGCGGCCTGGTCCCAGATCAGCTTGCCGTGCGGCGCGTGGACCGGATGCAGCGCCCAGGCGAGGATGTTGCCGCCGAGCGAGTAGCCGATCCATTCGGGATCGTGGGCGCTGTACTGGAAGTGGGTGGCGAACACGTCCCCCGAGAAGACCTCTCTGCCCCGGCCGCCCGCGAGCTCGATCTCCACCGCCGTGGTGGGACCGGCCGTGATCGGTGCCGGGTAGTGGCTGCACAGCACCCGGTCGCCCGCCGGATGCAGATTGACGACGACGCTGAGCGCGCGGCCCGGTGGCGGTGAGTAGAGTTTCACGGGCGAGGGATCGGCCAGATCGATCAGCCAGACCGCGTTCTGCGCGCAGGTGACGAGGCGTCCGGAATGGATGTTCCACCAGACGAACGGATTCCGGTCGTCCGCCGGGGTGGCGAACCGCGCCAGGAACCGCTCCTTGCCGGACCGCAGATTCACCTCCCACAGACTCGTGGCCCCGGTCTCCCGCTGACCGAGCACGATGCGGTCGGCATCGACGAAGCCGTTGTGCGTGGGGTACGTGAAGTAGCGCCGCTGGTCGAACGAACTGAGATGGCGGAGCTCGAACTGTTCCTCGGCCGTAGCGGCGACGGCCGCGCTCACGCCTCCCGTCCCGGCGGTGAATCCTGCGGCCAGTGCTGCCAGCCCGGCCATGCGGCCGAACCCTCTGCGGGTGATCTCACTCATGGCGTCCTCACTTGTGCGTGCTCACGGTGGGTGGCGCTCAGCTTCGAACCCGCCAATGGGTGAAGTCAAGGTACTAATACGAATTAGTAACGGCTCGGCGATGGCCGGGCGGCCGTCCCGAGGAGGGGTGCGCCGTGCTGGTGCACGGCCGGAATCCCGTACCTGCCGACGAGGTTGCCGCGGAGCTGAAAGCCATCGGCGCGGTGGCGGACGTCGTGCTGGGCGACCTCGCCGATGACGAGGCCGCGGAGAAGGTGGCGAATCGGGCCCGTGCGTGGGGTGTTGACGTGCTGGTGAACAACGCCGGCCCGTTCGCCGAACACGACTGGGAGTCCGCGGAGCCGACGGCAAATACGGTGAGTCCCGGGGTGATCGTCACCGACGGCACGCGGAAGATGTCCGAGGACGGAGCGGCCGACCGGGGGAGTGGTCCGAACTCGAGCCGTCGGTGGTGGCCGAGTACGCACCGAACCCGACGGGACGGCTGGGTACCGCCGACGACGTCTCGGCGGCGGTGGCATTCCTGGCCGGCCCGCGCGCCGGCTACGTCCACGGGATCGACCTGTGCGTCGACGGGGGCATCGCCCTGATGCCGTAAGCCGTTTCGTGGTGCCCGTCGGGTGGGCGGGACCGGGTCCGGGCAGGTGGTGAGGTTTGCGTACGGGATGCCGGACCACAGGTACGGGTGGTATGGCTCGTGCGGCTACTTGGGCACCTTCGGGTATACCGTTCGGGCGAACCTCGCCACATAGTCGCAGTCCCCGGTGAGGTAGTTGTCCCCTTCGGTGGCGAAGACGACGGCGTATCCGAAGGACGTCGGCCACGACACCTCGCAGGCGGACTCCGAAGCGTTGGTGTACGCCTTCGCGTCCGGGATACCGGAGAGGTCCACCGGGTCGGTCCGGCGATCCTTGCGGATCACCTCGATCCGGTTCGGTGCGTACGCCAGTGTGTAGAAGCCGTCCATGTCGGTGTCGGGGTCGCCGAACTCGGCCGTCTGCCACTTGCAGGACTTCATGGACTCCGAGCCACTGCTGTACCCGCCCGGCGTGCCCGTGTCCACGAGCACGTGTTCTTGGATGATGTCCCTGTCGAGGATGTCGCACGGGTCGGTGCTGCCGGCCACCGGCTTGGCGCTGGGGGTGGCCCGGGGGCCTCGGCCGGCGGCGGAGTCGTCCGGCCTGCCGGAAGGGCCCAGCCAGGCCACGGCGCCCCAGACGGCGGCCGCGGCCAGCGCCAGACCGCCGATGGCCGGCAGGGCGATCCGCCCGAGCCTGGGCGACGAGCCGCTGCCGGTACCGGGAGCCGAGGGGATCTCGTCGGGCGGCAGCACCTTCGTTTCCGCCCGGCGCTCCCGCACCATCGCGCTCACACCCGCCGGGAGCCACTCGGTGTCGTCCGTGGACGTGGCCAGTTGCTCCAGGGCCTCGGCGACGGTCGGGCGGCGCTCCGGCTCCGTGGCCAGACAGCTCTCCAGGAACGGGACGAGTTCGGCCGGTACACCGGTCAGGTCGGGAGCCTCGTGGACGGTCCGGTAGTGGATCGCGGCCGCCGTGCCCTGCCCGAAGGGGCTGTGCCCCGTGGCCGCGTACACCAGGACGCAGGCGAGGGCGAAGACGTCGGAGGCGGGCCCGGTCTCGCGGCCGAGGCACTGCTCGGGGGACATGAAGCCGGGCGTGCCGATCACGGAAGCCGTCAGGTGTGCCGAGTCGAGCGCCCGGGCGATGCCGAAGTCGATGACGCGCGGACCGTCGTCCGCCAGGATCACGTTGGCGGGTTTCAGATCACGGTGCACGAGCTGCGCGGCGTGGATCGCGGCGAGCCCCTCGGCCAGGCCCGAGCCGAGTACCCGCAGCGCGGTGTACGGGAGCGGGCCGTGGGTCCGCACCGCCTGCTGGAGGGACGGCCCCGGAATGTAGGCGGTGACCAGCCACGGCGGATCGTCGTCCACGCCCGCGTCCACGACCTGGGCGGTGTAGAAGCCGCCGACTTTTCGGGCCGCTTCGGCCTCCAGGGCGAACCGCCGCCGGAATTCCGTGTCTTCGGCCAGCTCCGGGTTCACCAGCTTCACCGCGACCATCCGGCCGCCCTGCGACCGGCCGAGGAACACCTGCCCCATGCCGCCGCGTCCGAGCCGGCCCACGAGGCGGTAGGGCCCGACGCGGCGCGGGTCCCCGGCGGCCATGGGTTCGCTCACCCGACGGTCCACAGCTGCACGGTGGAGAGCATCTTGGCGTTGGTGTAGGCGGTGGCGAGCGTCCGGCCGTCGGGGTGGAAGGCCACGTCACCGACGCCGCTGCGGCCCGCCGGGACGGAGACGACCTCCTTGTGGGACGCCAGGTCCCACAGAGCGATATGGCCCTGTACCGCACCGGCGCCGCCGGCTCCGGCGACGACGGAGCCGTCCGGGCTGATCGCCAGGCTCTGGTTCTGGTCGTTCGCGGTGCCGATCCTGGCGGTCAGCTTCCGTGTGGCGACGTCCCACAGAGCGATCCCGCCGAAGGTGGCGGCCAGGGTCCTGCCGTCCGGGGAGAACGCGACGGTGGTGACCCCGAAGGCATCCGTGCCGTCCAGCGGCAGTGTCGCGACCGGCGACCAGGACGAGGTGTCGAACAGGACCACTCCGCCCTTGAGTTCGCCCCCGTACCCCGCGGCCAGGGTCTTGCCGTCCGGGCTGAAGGCGATGCTCCGCACCGCGAACATGCTGCTGCCCCTGCCCGCACCGACGATCAGATCCTTGACCTTCTTCCCCGAGCGTACGTCCCACAGCAGGACCTCTCCGAAGCTGTCGCGCGGCCCGCCCTGGGCGCCGGCCACCAGCTTGCCGTCCGGGCTGAACGCCACCGCCTGCATCGCGTACATGCTGCTGCCCTTGAAGGGCGAGGTGAGCGCCGCGATCTCCTGGCGCGAGGCGGTGTCCCAGACCGTGATCCCGCCGCCGCCCCGGTAGTCGGTGTCCCGGTCCCGCCCTCTCAGATAGCCGAGGGCGAGCAGACCGTCGCCGCCGAACGCGACGCAGTGGGCAAGCCCCACGACCTTCGGCGTCAGCGTGACGGTCTTCGACCGGGAAGCCGAGTCCCACAGCGTCACGCTGCTCTTGAGACCGGTGGCCAGCTGCTTGCCGTCCGGGCTGTAGGCGAGGTGGATGGAGGCGTCGGTCTTGCCGACGTCGATGGTCTCGGCCGGCTTGAGCTTCGGGCCGACCGGCTTCTCCCCGGCCGGTCCCCCGCCCTTCGACCCGCTTCCGGACGTCTCCTTGCCGTCGCCGGAGCCGGAGTTGAGCCAGATCCCCACGGGAACCGCCACAGCCGCGGCCGCCGCCACACCGCCCGCCAGGAACGCCCGCCGCCGCATGGTGCCCGCCGCCGGGGCGGCCCGTTGCTCGTCCACCATGGCCGCGACCGGCGCGGGCAGCCACCCGGCGCCCTGCCCGCCGCCCGGGGCGAGCTGCTGGAGCAGATGGTCCAGGCCGGGCCGCTGCGCGGGATTCTTCTCCAGGCACGCCGCGAGCAGCCCGGCCAGCGGCTCCGGGACGTCGGTGAGGTCCGGCTCGGCGTTGACGATGCGGTGGAGCACCTCGGCCCCCACAGCGCCCGCGAAGGGACCGCGTCCCGTGGTGGCGAAGACGAGCACCCCGGCGAGGGAGAAGACGTCCGACTCGGGCCCGGCATGCTGCCCTCGCGCCGCCTCGGGCGACATGAACGCGCCGTGCTCGGCGCTCACCGTCATCGACGGATGCGCGGCGTCCAGGGCGCGCGAGAGGGCGAAGTCGGTGATCCGCGGCCCGTCGTCGGCCAGGATCACGTTGCTCGGCTTCAGGCCGCCGTGCACGAGCCGGGCGGTGTGGATCGCGGCAAGGCCCTCGGCCAGCCCGGAGCCGAGCACCCGCACGGCCTGGTGGGGCAACGGGCCGTGCGCGCGCACCGCCTCGTGCAGGGAGGGGCCCGGGATGTATGCCGACGCCAGCCACGGCGGGTCCGCGTCGGGGTCCGCGTCCACCACCTGCGCGGTGTAGAAGCCCCCCACCCTGCGGGCCTCCTGCGCCGCCTGCGCGAACCGGCGCCGGAACTCCTCGTCCCTCGCGAGCGCGTCGTCGACCACCTTCACGGCGACGAGCCGTCCGCCGCGGGACCGGCCCAGGAACACCCGGCCCATTTCCCCTCGCCCCAGCGCGGCGACGAGCCGGTACGGTCCGGCCTGGCGGGAGTCCGCCGCCCCCAACTGCTCCCTCATGCCAACATCCATTCCGTCGCGCTTGCGGTCAACGCAGCAGAATAGGCGCCTGATCCTCTTTGAGGAAGTGGCGATCAGAGGTGTGCGCAGGAACGAATGTGGCACACAACTTCGGGTTTATGTGGGCGAGTTCAGGGTTTCGGCTTCCCGCATCGGCACCGCGTCAGGACGTCAGGGCGCGATCGTCAGTACCTCGGCCACGGGGTGGCGGGGTGTGCGCGGCCCGGCGGGGCCGTATCCGAGGCGCACGATCATCTGTGGGTGGCCCGTGCCGAGGGCCGGGTCGCGCAGAAGATGCCGGAGTTCCGGCCATTCGAGGGGCTGCGTCGCGAAACGCCTTTTGCTCGCAGCGCACGTCGTACAGCGCACATCGCACGTCGTGCAGCGCAATGTCCGAATAGCGCCGGATCCGATGCCCGGTGCCGGTCAGTATTCATGGCACCGGAGTCCGTGTACCGAGGAAACCAGGAACCAGATCCATGATCGACACAACACACCCGGCCGGAGCCCTGCGCGACCTGGTCGACGCCACCGACTGGACCGCACTCACCGACGAGATCGACGCATACGGCAGCGCGCCGACCGGGCGACTGCTCACTCCTGCCCAGTGCCGGGAGATCGCCGGTCTGTACGAGGAGACCGAACGCTTCCGCTCCACCGTCGACATGGCCCGCCACCGCTTCGGCTCCGGTCAGTACCGCTACTTCACCCACGATCTCCCCGCAGTCGTGCGGGAGTTGCGGGAGGCGTTCTACCCGCACCTGCTGCACATCGCCCGTGACTGGTCCGCGAAGCTGGGCAAAGACGCGCCGTGGCCCGATGAGCTGGCCGGGTGGCTCGGCATGTGTCACGCGGCAGGTCAGGCCAAGTCCGCCCAGATCCTGCTGAGTTACGGTGCCGGGGACTGGAACGCCCTGCACCGCGACGTATTCGGCGACATGATCTTCCCGCTCCAGGTCGTCACCGGCCTCGACGCGCCGGGCATCGACTACACCGGTGGCGAGTTCCTCATGACCGAACAGCGCCCCCGCGCACAGTCCCGCGGATCGGCCACCACCCTTCCCCAGGGCCACGGGCTGGTCTTCACCACCCGTGACCGGCCGGTCGCCTCCAGGCGCGGCTGGTCGACCGCGCCCATGAAGCACGGAGTGAGCACGGTCCGTTCGGGCCGGCGCCGCACCCTCGGCCTCGTCTTCCACGACGCCGAGTGAGGTGCCCCGGTGCGTCGGGACGGGTGGCCGGACCAGGTCACCCGGTGCGGTCGATGAGGAACGGGAGAAGCGCCAGGATCTCGCCGAGCGCGGCCGGGGCGAGCGGAACGGTCTCCAGACTTCGGCGGGCGCAGGCCAGCTGCTGGTGGGCCTCGGCCAGGGCGGCGGACCGGCCACCGGCCTCCTCGACGAGATCGGCCGCCCGCCGGGCCTCGGTGTCGTCCAGCGGATTGCCGGTGCCGAGCAGCAGGGCGAGCCGTCGGGCGGCGGGACGGTCCGTGGCCAGGGCCGAGAGGACGGGGTACGTCTTCTTCAGCCGGCGCAGATCGCTGTGCACGGGTTTGCCCGTGACCGCAGGATCTCCCCAGATCCCGAGGAGATCGTCCACCACCTGGAACGCCACCCCGAGATGCCGGCCCGCCCGGGCGAGTGCGTCGACGGTCGTGGCCGGAGCACCCGCGAACACCCCGCCCAGGCCCGCCGCGCAGCCCAGCAGCGCCCCGGTCTTGTGTTCGGCCATCCACCGGTACTCGTGCGGCTGGACCGCTTCGGGCCCGTGCCACGGCCGGGACTCGAAGAGCAGGTCGTCGGCCTGACCGCGTACCAGGTCGGTCAGCGTCCCGGCGAGATGCCGGACCGCCGCCGCGCTGTGCCTCCCGGGTGAGTCGGCCAGGGTCTGCACGGCCAGCGCGAAGAGCGCGTCGCCGGCGAGGATCGCCGGTCCGGTTCCGTACGCCTTCCACACGGTGGCGCGCTGTCTGCGGGTCTCGTCGCCGTCCATGATGTCGTCGTGGAGGAGCGAGAAGACATGGATCAGTTCCACGGCCACCGCTCCGACTACCGCGTCCTGTGCCGGTGCGCCGGCGGCCTCGGCGCTGAGCAGCGTGAGGGTCTGGCGGATCCCCTTGCCCTGTGAGCCCGGGGCGGGGCTGCCGTCCGCCGCGGCCCACCCGAGGGAGAAGGCGGCCATCTCCGCGTGCCACGGATGCAGGCGCCGGACGGCCTGTGCGAGCGCCGGGCGTACGAGGTCGCGGCAGCGGGCGAGCACCTCCGGCGGCGCGGCCTGTCGGGTTGCGGGCGGTGTCGTCATCGTCGTCCGCTTTCCTCGTCCGTGTCGCCGCTCTCCTTGCCCGTGTCGCCGTCGACCGGCGCCACGCCGAGTTCGGCGTACGCCTTGTCCACCATGTCCCGGGCGTTGAGCAGGCCGATCCGGCTCAGGGTGCGGCGCAACTCGTGCAGGTCCGCCGCGGTGTCGTTCCGGTCGCGGCCGAGCCGGGCCAGTGATTTGACGAGACCGAGCCGGGACAGCGCCTCGCCCCGGGGTTCGGTCATGGCGCGGAACTCCGCGAGCGCTTCCTCGTACATCTCGCGCGCCTCCTCGTACCGGCCGGCGCGGAAGAGGACGTTGGCGCGCATCTTGTGGTTGTAGGCGAGCGCACTGGACAAATTCATCTCACGGCAGGTGAGTTCGGCCTCCGTGAGCAGAGCGAGGGCACGCTCCGGATCGCCGTCCCGCAGGGAGATGATGTCGGCCATGCCGCGCAGGGCCCACGCCCGGCCGCGCCGGTCGTCGGCGTTGCCGGCGAGCTCGGCCGCCTCCTCGAACATGGTCAGGGCCGTGTCGAGCGAGCCCGTGTTGCGGTGGATCTGTGCGATGCCCTCCAGCGCCCACACGGTGTGACGCGCCTCGCCACGCGCGCGTGCTTCGGCGAGCAGTTGTTCGTGCAGTGCGGCAACGGTCCGGTAGTCGCCCTGTATTCGGCCCGTCTCCGCGAGTCCGGCGAGGGAGTAGCCGCGGGCGACGATGTCCCCGCCGCGCTTGCCCATGTCGGCCGCGAGCCCCAACAGCCGGAAGGCGAGCCTGAGTTCGCCGCGCTGCCTGGCCAGTGTCCCGCCGCTCCACAGCGCCCAGGCCATCGCCCCGAGGTCACCGGCCGAGCGGGCGGACCGGTAACTGGCCTTCCAGGCCAGGTCGGCTTCCGTCACGTTGCCGAGCCTGCGGTGCGCCTCGGCGACGGCGAGCCCGCACCGGGCCACCTCCTGCTGTGAACCGGAGAGTTCGGCCTCCCTCAAGTGGCGTACTCCTTCTGCCAGTACATCTGTGAGAGAGGAGTTCACCGACATCTTGGTGAGGGCGCCTTGGTACTCGGGCGCCAGTGCCTTGCTGTGCATGGGAGCCTTTCGTGCGCGGCCGGATCGGAGCAGGGAGTAACTATGCATTCAATGTATACGCTGAATGCATAGTTGCCTGGTGGACGTACCCGGGTGCTCGTGGGGGTCGGACGTGGGTCGCCGCTTACGGCGAACCGCCTTGCTGTGGATCAAGACGACGGTCGTGCGTCGGAGGTTGCTCCGCGATCAATGGAAGTCGACATTGCCGCTACGGCGGGGCTGCGGCCCCGTGTCCCAGTACGCAGCCATCGGGCCGGAACCGCCCCGCCGTCTCCACCCCTAATGTAGCGACGAGTGTTAGCGGTTACTGTCACAGCAACACGCCCTGGCCATAGTGGGGAGCGGGGGCATTTGAGCTCCTCTTGCGCCCTATGGCAATCGCTTACATGCTGACGCGCAGCCCCCACAACACTCCGATTCCGTTGATCCCCAGGGGAGTTTCCGGATGCGCCCTGCCCGGACACCGTTCACGGACCGTCCGGCTCGGAGGGCCTCATCGCCGCACGCATCATCAGCCGAAGCAGACCGGCCAAGGGGATGACATGAACGCTGCGATCACTCTGGTACTCAAGCGGACCGCCGTGAACGGGACGACACAGACGATGACCGGGGACATCGTCGAGACGGCGACCGGGGCGCCGGTGGCGCACATCGGCAGTTTCGGGCTGCCGTCCGCCTCGGGCCGGTTCAAGAAAGCCGATCAGGGATTCATCGAGCCCTATCTCTCGGCGGGGTGCGGCCGGCGGATCACGGTGACGTACGGCAAACCGGTCGGCACCGAGGTGGGCGTCGACCATACCGGCAGCCTTCCCACGGTCCCCGATCCGCCCTCCGGAAGCTGCCTGAGCGCCACCTCGCAGACCACGAGCCGGGGGCAGCAGGTCACGGTGGTGGGCAATGCGGCCGCACCCGCCACCGGCTGAATCGTTGAATCCGGAACCACGGCTGGTCCGAAACCCGGTTCCGTCCCGGATCCCCTGATCCGCTACGGAACCGGCGGACGGGGTGCCGCCGTGCCCGCGGTCCGGGATCTTCCTCGCGGAGCGGCACCGGTGCCCAATGGCTAAGCTCGACGAGGGGCCCAGTACGGGACGGAGGCTCCCATGACGACGACTCTCGAACCGCGCGATGTCCCCCCTCGCCTCGCCACCGGTGCGTTCATCCTGAACTCCGGCCTGGGCAAGCTGAAAGCCGACGCGGAGACGGCCCAAGGCCTGCACGGCATGGCCTGTGTCGCCTATCCGTTCCTGAAGAGGATCGAGCCCGAGCGGTTCACCCGGCTGCTCGCCTGGTCGGAGATCGCGGTCGGTGGAACGCTGCTCGCCCCCTTTGTGCCGACCAGGCTGGCCGGGCTGGCGCTGACGGGGTTCTCCGGGGGTCTGGTCGGCCTGTATCTCCGGGTTCCCGGGATGCGGGAGCCCGGAAGCCTCCGGCCCACCCAGAACGGGATTCCGATGGCCAAGGACTTCTGGATGCTGGGCATCGGCCTCGGCCTCCTGGGCGCCAATGCCCGCTGGTCACACGCGGCCACGTCCAGCTGTCCATGGCACCGGTCCCGGGGCTGACACACCGGTCGAGCCCGCACATCCAAGGAGTGATCATGAGCGAGTCGGACGAACTCCGCAAACGCGTGCAGCAGATGCGAGCCAAGGCGAAAGGCCTGAAGGACGAAGCCGAGCGCGCCACCGACCCCGAGGAGCGCCGGCGTCTGAAGGAGAAGGCCTTCAGGATCGAATCGGAGAGCGAGCAGGTCAGCGGCATGGCGAGTGGCGACATCTACCCCATGGAGTGAGGCCGGGAGGGACCGGCCCGTTCCCCCGCCCCCGTGCCGGCGGGACTCCGTACGGGAGCGGGGGAATGCCGACCCGCTCCGGACGTTGAACAACGGTGTGAGCTCAGTGATCGCATCCACCCGGTTCTCCGTGCTCGACCGTTCCCGCATCCGTGAGGGGCACGACGGCCCGGAGGCGCTGCGCGACTCGGTGCGCCTCGCCGAGGAGGCCGAGGCGCTCGGATACCACCGGTTCTTCCGACGGACCTTTCTGACCCGCACTCATGCGAGTCGAATCTGTGGTCTCCCGGCAGGACGCCCACGAGGACCTGGCGGCGCTGCGCGACCGGATCGAGACCACTCCGTGGCGCGGGAAACGCGGCCGTACCGCGCTGCGGATACTGCGTGCGCACCTGAATTTCGCCGAAAGGGCGGGAGGCCGTCGGCACGCCGCCAGCGAGCGGCAAACGGCCGAGGAAGCCGGGATTTCCCGGCAGACCCTGCGCATCGCCTACCAGACCTTCCTCAAGCCACTTGGATGGCTTCAGCGGTTGCGGGTCGGCCGCGGCCGCGAGGGCTCCGCCTGGTACCTCGGTGACGGCCACCCCATCCCGGATGCCGCCGAGCGGGCGGCCCACCTCCAGGCGCTGGAGCAGCTCGGCGAGCACCGAGCCGCAGCCCGGTTCGTCGTCCACGACGACGGCCGCTTGGTCCTGCTTCCCGCCCCGCGGCGACGAGACCCCCCGCGAGCGCGCACCGGCCGGGAGCTCGCGGCTCGCACCGCCGGAGTGGCAGCAGCCGAGCACAGCGACGACATGCGCGCCGCGCGCTGCGATCTCGTCGAGGAGGGCGCCGAGTTCGGCTTCCTGGAGCAACGGCTGTCCGCCCGAGTCCAGGCTGTCGGCGCACACGAGCGCCTGACTCCGGCCGGTCGCCGCACGGGGATCGTCGCTCGCGTGCTCGCTGCCGTGCCCGCTGAACCTCAGCAGCGCGGTGTCACCCGGACCGCTGCGTCCCAGATGCTTCCTGATACGGTCGACCACCGCCGCCTTGGTGTCTTCCTTGTCGCGCAGCAAGAGGATCTCCGGATCGGGCCCGCCCTGCTGCCGGAGCCAACTCTCCGCCCCCGCCACGTCGTTGACGCAATCGCTCAGCGGCTGGTCCGGATAGTCGTCGATGCCCACGAGAAGCGCGCACACGGTTCGCATGCGGTGATCGTGCCAGCCCGGCCGGGCCGGGGGCAGGGCGATTCCGGGGCGATCGCCGCGCAGCTGTGCCCCACCACATGCACCGCCGCCGCCTTGGATGTTGACTGCTGAGGGAGATTCACCAGGATCGTTCTGAGGCACACCCGTCGCACATCCTCAGGAAGGATTCGGCGTGACTGTCGGGGACACAATCCGTACGGCCCGTCGTGGCAGGCGAAAGGGCCGCCACCGCCACCACCGGGCGTGCCACCGCAGCCCGGTCCCCATCCGTACCCGGGACCGTATCCGCCCCACGGCCCGTACGTGCCCTACCGCTCGCTGCGGCAGCAGTTCCGCGACGGTGACTGGCCGCCGCTGACGAAGCTGCTGCGGCGGCTGCCCATCCACGGCTGCGTGTGGGCCCTGCTCCTGTTCTGCTTCACGCCTCTGCTCCTGCTCATTCCGGCCTACCCGCTGGCCCGCTCCGCCCGCGCCATGCGCACCTGAAGTTCCCCCCGCACGCCCGCCGCCGCATCATGGATCCGCAGGTGACGCGCGTGCAGCGGATCAGGTCCTGGGCGGCGCTGGCCACGTCGTTGCTGATCCTCGTTGCCTACGGCACCGCGTCGGACTTCGCGGAGGTTCCGGAGCAGTACGCCCTCCGGCTCGCCGTCACCCCGTGGCTGCTGCTGCTCTCCGCGCCCCTGGTGATCCTCGGCCTGTTCCGGATCGCACCCGAGGTAGCGCGGCCGGGCATGCGAGCGCGCCTGCGCCCCGCCATGCGCTCCGCCTGATGTACGTCGTCGCGTTCACGGCGGTTCTGCTGCTGTTCGTGGCCATTGTGTTCGCGGGACAGAGCCTGGAGAACCAGTGGTTCACTCCGCTCATCGCGCTCGCCCCGACCGCTCCGGAGGTGTGGACGGTGTTCTTCGTCTTCATTGGGTCCGCGACGATGGTCCGCACCGTGTTCGGCACCTCCGAGGTGCACTCCGCGCTTCCGGCGCTGCTGACCGGTGTGCTGGTGTGGGAGCCGGCGGCCATCAACCTGGTCATGGATGCCGCCGGGCCCGCCGGTCATCCGGATCTGCGCCCTGATCGCCGGCCCCGTCTCGGTCTCGGCCGTGGCGTGGGGTGAGAGATCGACCGCCTGCGCACGAGGTACGGAGTGACCCTGCGGGGCCGGCCGGTGCCGTGACAGGCAGCGTTCACGGCACCCCGGGGAGGCGACAACCGGTCAGTGACTGCCGGTGAGTTCGCCGCTGAGGCTCTTGCGACGGTCACGAACATGACCACGCCCCACCCGGCGGGCATCCGCCTGGGGTCTTCGGCGCGACGGGGTGCCGGTCGAAGGCCGCGAAGGAGTCGCCTCAGCACTCGATGATGTTCACCGCGAGCCCGCCCCGTGCGGTCTCCTTGTACTGCACGTTCATGTTGGGCCCCGAGCCGATCAAGTCCTTGACGGTCAGTTTTTGGTCCAACCTGCCAGCAGGGACGTCCGAGGGATTTTACGCTGGTGACCTTGCTCCAGCCATGCGTCCATCGCCGTCAGGCCCCGGTGGCCGCCACCCGGCATGAAATGAGCGTAGTGGTCGAGCGTGATCTTCGGGGAGGAGTGCCCGAGCCACGCCGCCAGGCTGACGACGGACTCCCCGGCCTCCAACTGCACGCTCGCGTAGGAGTGCCTTGTGTCCGCAGAGGCCGGTGCAGTCGGAGTCCTGTCGTGATTGGGAAGACGGGTTTTGACGCCGCGTTCGCGACGATGGGGGCAGTGCGTGTTGCATTCCAGGCTCGCTGGTGTGATGCATTCACTCTGTTGGTCGCGGGTGAGTGGGCGGGACGCCGTTGCGGGAGCCCCGTGCCTTCGGTCAGCTCCAGATCATGCAGATCCGGCGTGCGAAGTTGACGTATCCGATGCGCTGGAAAGCGTTCGCCATGGGGGTATTGCCGAGATCCGTGGCTGCCCGGATGCGGGGGACATCCTGCGCGCTGAGGATCCGGGTGCCTTCGGCAAGGATCTCGTCGATGTAGCCGTTGCCCCGGTGTTCGGGGAGTACGGCGAGGTAGCCGATGACGGGGTTGTAGTCGTTGCGGGCCGGGGTGACGAACCCCACCGGCTCGCCGTCCGGCAGCGTCGCGATCCGCCACCAGTCCTGCGGGCTCCGGTAGTGCGCGAGTTCCTCCTCATAGTGTCTGGCCGCCGCTTCGCGGGGGGACATCCGGGTCAGGTCGTCCCTGCTGTGCGCGTCCAGCGTTCCGTCCAGGACCCGAGTCATCAAGGCGAGGATTTCCTCGGTGTCGCGGACCGGCCGGAACGCCAGACGCCCCTTCGGCTCGGGGAGTGGCGTCCCGGGACGCCACTCCAGAAGCAGCCGTTCGACGAACTGGCGGGCACCGGTCCGTTCCAGGGCGAGCATGCGGTCCTCGACGATGCGCCCGGTCGCTCCGCCCTCGCGCCAATCGGGTGGGACGGCTCGGTTGTACTCGGGTGGACGGGCGTCGGCTGGGACCACTGCGGCCGTGGCAGCCCGCAGCAGCCGCACGCCGATGTCCACGCGATCGCGATCCGCGCTGCTGTCGTCGATGTCGAAAATGTCCAAAAGGAATGGTGTGTCGTCTCCGGCCCGACCCCACCATGCGACCCTGGCCAGCAGGCGTTCGCCGCGAAGGGCGACCCACATCCATTCCGGACGTCGGCGGCCGGCGGCAAGGTCGTCCGCCAATTCCTCGTTGAGGGTGTAAGGCAGTTGGGAGAAGAGGACGAGTTCTTCGCGTCCGGTGATCGGACGCATGGTCAGGTCGTTCTGTTTCACGGTCAAGGCACGCTCCGGTGAAGGCGCCCGTCCGCTCCGAGGTCAGATGTGGTCCGCACCCCGGGAGGACACAAGCGCGGTGATCATGGGGATCATGGGCTTATCCCTCCTCTCGCTGTCGTGGCCCCTCACTCTCGCGGTGGGGGTTCCGCCGTAAGGTCTAGCCAAGCGCCGCCCCGTCCGCAAGCCCTTTTCGATTGCCCCGCGTCCGAGAGCGCCCAGTGAATCCCGGTGGGTCAGCCGCACGTTCCGATTACTGTGGTTCGCGGTGCGGGAAGGCGGCTCACGCGGCTTGTGCCGAGGGCGGATTCACGGAGTCGGACGATCTCTTCGTGCTGGGCGGCGAGCCGTGCCAGGGCTGGGCACGGAAGTCCATAAGCTCGTTGATCGTCTGCTCGGATCCGGTCAGCCGTTTCCTGAGCTTGGTGCTCTCCACCTTGAGTCGGACGATCTGAGCTTCACGGGGGTCGGGGATGTCTCCGGTCTGTTGCAGGGCCTGGCGGCGACGCTCGAACTCGGCACGGAGCCGGGAGTGGGAACGGGTGCCATAGAAGGCCGTGCGGTCGACGCCCGCTTCACGGGCGAGGGTCTTGATGTCGCACTTTCCGCCGGGCGGGAACTCGCCGCGCAAAAGGCGGTCCATGGCGGCCCGGATACGGTTCTCGTTCTCAGCCCGCTGGGCTCGGGAAATTCTCACGCGGACTCCTCGTCCTCGGTCACGGTGGCGGCGTCGATCTCAGCGACGACCCGGAGGGCCCGGTCGTAGTTCGCTTGGAGCCCGGTGCGTTCGGTCTTGCGTGTGGTGCCGAGCTGGCCGAGAAACATCTCGGTGCGTTCGGCGTGCTCGGCCCAGACGGGCCGGTGGCAGGGATGGTGAGTAACCTGCGGGCAGCGGGCCGAGTCACACATCCCGACCAGGGGACGATCTGCCATCGGGGTGCCAGCCAGCTTGAGGCAGAGTGCCCGGGACGGGTCGGTGAGCCAGCAGTAGTTCGCCGGGCTGAGGTGAAGTACCTTGGCCCGCTTGGTCAGCAGATTGAGCACGTCGCGGTCGCTGCGCTGTGTCCTTCGGGGCCGCGGCCGAGGCCGCATCGAGCTGGGCGTCGATGCCGACGAAGAAGTCGGTGAGGCTGCGGGCGCCGGGACCGGCGGGCAGAACACCCTCCTGGTAGTTTCGGAACTCCTCCAGTACCAACTGGAGATTGCGCTCGCTCTGGTACTTGTTGACCTCGGCCAGAAGTTCGGCCTGAGCCCCGCCAGGACGCGAGGCATAGCCCTCCGTTGTGGCCGCGGCGATATGTTTCATGTGGATCTTGGTGGCCAGGACGCCGCCGGGCCGGTAGGCCATCTCCAGGGACAACGTCCGCCGCAGCATCCGCAGGTTGACCGGTCCCTCGGGATCGGCGCCAGGCCAAGTCGCTTCCCGGCCTCGGAGTTGACCCAGTTCTTGAACCACTTGAAGCGGACGTTGAAGGAGAACCGGCCGATCAGCAGGGCCCCTTCTGCCGGGGCGTCATGCAGTTGCTCAAGGAGTTCGATCGCGCGATAGACCAGCTCGATGACAACCCACTCGTCGGCGGTGCCGCCCAGCGGCTGCCCCTTTGACAATCTTGCTTGCGATCCGGTAGCGGGGCAGGCCCGGGACGGACTCATCGGGCGGTCGTCGGCAGCCGATACGCAATTCCATCAGCTCACTCGCGCGCATGCCTGAGATAGCGGCAGCGGTGATGATCGCCGCGGTGCGGACGATGCCGACCAGGGCGACGGCCTGGAGCCGGGACAGCGGCAGGGTCCAGGGCAGTGACGCTGTTCCGTCGGCCGCGGGGACCAGGTCGACATCGCGGCCGAATGGTCTCTCGACGCCGACCTGCGCGAGCGCGTCTTCCAGCGCCGGCCGCATGGTGGGTAGCCATGGATGGCAGAACTGGCTCAGCCCGGCCCGGCGGGCGAGGGTGCCCATGGCCACCGGGAGAAGAGGATCGTCCTCGGCCCAGCCCTTTTCGAGGCGCTTCGAGATGTAATGGTCCTCCGGCATGGGCAGGGCTGTGCACGTTCGCGTGTACTCGGCGAGGATTTCGCTGAGCTTCCGGACCGGGAAGCGGTTCTTGGGGCCGACGCGCCGGAGTCCTTGGGCACGTCGTGCCGAGTGAAGTTCGGATTCGCGGATCTTGTGTGCCAGATCGACAGCGTGCGGGCCCAGTACGGACGTCAGGTAGAGGGCGGCCGCGAGCATCGGCTGCGTGATCTCGTCCGCGACCGGTTGGGTCTTGTTCTCGTCTCGGCCGCTGGGTATCTCGGCGACGGCGGAGGCGGTGGTGCCGCCCCAGGGCCGCAGCTCGGCGGGGACGCGGTCGGCGGTGAACAGGTCGTGGTAGTTCACCAAGTCGACGACGAACTGGGCGGCGGATCGCCTGGTCGCGTGGCTGTTCTCGCCGATCAGGGCTCCGTCTAGCACGTAGCGGCGGTGAGCCAGGTATGCCTCGCAGTCCCGGGTGGTGGTCTGCTGCAGGCTGCTGGTCGCCCGTTCGCTCAGCCAGTTGAAGAAGCGGACGAGTTCGTCGAGACGGCCGCGACAACTGGTGACTTGGAGGGGGTTGCGGAAGGCGCGGGGCAACGGGGCGACCGTTTGGTGGCGGGTGAGAGCATCGCCAGGATCAGTTCCGTGGCCACCAGTCGCCAACGCGAGTCCGTGATCAGGGTGAAGTCCCGGATGTCGTCCTCGAACACCGGGCGAGCGGCGTTGTCCGGAAGGGTAAGACCGGCTTCGTCGCAGACATCGGCGCCAGCAAAGACGGCAGAACGCCCGCCGAAGGTGGGAGCGAGAGCGGTGCTCAAGCGGTCATCTCCTCGGGCCACAGGGGAAGTTCGTCGTCCCTGTCGGTGACATGGGTAGCGGCCGAGATGATCACGGCCGGATCGAAGTATCCAGGACTTGCTGGATGCGGGTGGCGCAGGGGCCGAAGACCGCCATGAAGTGGGCGGCGGGCATCTGCTGCCACTGCCGGGAGAAGAACGCCTTCAGCCGCAGCGGGTTGACCGCATGCCGTGGTGCGAACTCCGCCAGGGGACACAAAACAGGCAGACCCAGGGGCGGGCCGGACAGGGCTTGCCCTTCGGGCCGTGTAGTTCGGACAGTTGATAGCCGCAGGCGGCGGTGAACACATCCCGCTGCCCGCCGACGAGTTCGGCGATCACGTCGTCGTCCAGTGCAAGGTCCGCCACTAGCCTTAGGCTAGGGGTTGCGAAGTAACTTGCCCCCATTGGGGCGTCAGGAGATGCACCCACCTGGCCTCGCCATACCCAAGTGAAACGGCGAAGTTAGGCCGCGGTTTCTGCGATGAGGACGGCGGCGGTTACCGGGCCCGAGGTGTCACTGGTGGCTGCGTCGGCTACCGCCGCCCGGACGGCGCGGGCTACTTCCAGCGGATGGTACCCGGGAGCGACCGCAAGCTGGACCTCGATGTGCCGGCCTGGTGGATGGTCATGTTGCTCCACTTTGACCGGGCGGCTTCCCAGTACGGCGGTGAGGTGGGCCACGCCCGGAACAGCCGCTGCGACATCGGCCAGCTCCCCGAAGGGGCCCCGCATGGGTCCCGTTCCGGCCGTGGGGAGCGAACTTCGCGCGGCTGCAGCCTCTGGTGGGGGCCCCATGGCGTTCTCTGCGGTCTGTGGCCTGACGCCTCTCTCCGGGCCCTCGTGGAGATCCGTGACGCGCAGATCAACTGACTCAGTGGCCAGGCCGAGTCCTTCAGCGGCCACGTTGAGCAATGCGCTCCTCAACTGCTCCGCCGTGCGGGGAAGTGGCTCCCCCATGAATGCGGTGAATGCGGCCTCGATCCTGAGCGGGCCAGGCGGCAGCGCGCTTGCCGGCGGGCGGACGGACGGCTCGGACACGGGCCCGAGCGATGCCGGTCCGATGCGCAGGCTTTCCAGCCAAACGCCGGGAATCTCGGCGGCCATGCGCCCAAGGGCCCGGACGGCCGCTTGCTCGGTGATCCATGTCCCGTCGTCAGGCCCGCCGAGAGGGAGCAGCCGACCCAGGTCGAGATGGCGCCGTACTGCCTGCATCCACGCCTCAGTTTTCACCGGACTCTCAGCCTCTTCCATGGCCGCGGTTCTCTTCCTCCCGCATTGCGCCCCGATTCCGCAGGAGCTCTGGGCAGGGGCACTTCGTACCACTCGTTGAACCACTCCGTCTCATGACTCACACCTCTGATAGATCCCAGTAAAACGAATATAATCTGTTTAAAGAGTGCTAGGTGATCTCCTTCAGGGAGGAATAGCCCGATGACTGAGAACACCGGCGGAAAGCACGGCAGTGCGCCCGGCTCTCGCGGTCGGACGACCATTGCCGACGTGGTGGTAGAGAAGATCGCCGGAATGGCGGCACGCGATGTGCTCGGCGTCCATGCCCTGGGCAGTGGATTCGCACGCTCGATGGGATCCATGCGGGAGCGGATGCCCGGCGCAGGTAGCGGCAAGTCCGTCACGCGCGGGGTCAGTGTCGAGGTGGGAGAGGTGCAGGCGGCCATCGATCTGGAGATCGTCGTCGACTACGGCGTCTCAATCACGGACGTGGCCAGTGACGTGCGCGAGAACGTGATCTCCGCAGTGGAGCGGATGGCGGGCCTGGAAGTCGTGGAAGTCAACATCGCGGTCAGCGATGTGAAGCTGCCCGACGAGGAGGACGAGGGGGAGCAGCAGCGGGTCCAGTAGCCAAGGGGGAGCAGCCCGCTTGAGTGAAGGAGCGCGTGATGATGAGCAAGGCTGTGGTCGGCTTGATTGCCGGAATGGCACTGGGCTTCGCTGGGTACTTCGGTGGCTTCTGGGCCTTCCTGCTGGTGCTGGTAATGGGCGCCGTCGGACTTGTCGCCGGGCGCTTGATGGAAGGTGATCTCGAGCCGGGTGACTTCATCCGCCGCCGCCATGACGACCACCAGCGGGTGCGCGATAGCCGACGACAGGCTCAGGGAGACTGGCGGCAGTGACCACTGACGTCGATCGTCGTCCGGGCGTTCCTCGCAGAGAGCGGGGTGCGACCACCGTCTCCGACCACGTCGTCGCGAAGATCGCTTCCCACGTGGCCCGCGAGGCGCTGAGCCGGTTCACCGATTCGGCCCGCTGTGTACCGCCCGGCCGCCGGACACCACACGTGACGACGTCTGTGCGGCGGGCACCGGAGCGGAACGAGCACGCCGCAGGACGAGTCGGCGATACCACCCATGGCCGTCCGGACATGCTCGGCGAAGTACGGATGCGTATCGCCGTGGAGCTGGGCTATCCGTCCGACATCGGGGCTCAGTGCGCTGCGGTGCGCCGCGAGGTCATCGAGCAGCTCAGGACATGGGCCGGCATGGACGTCTCCGAACTCACGGTGTCGGTCGAGAGGCTGTACTCGGTGCACTCGCGGCATAGAGACCGGGAGAGAGTGAGATGAGCGCGAACACCAGGCGGCAGCCGACCGGCGATGGCGACATTCCCTCCGGGACTGGACAGGCGACTTCATCCGCAGGTACCCCCACTGGGGGCGCGACAGCAGCGGTCCACGAATCGGGCCGGTCGGCGCGCCGCTTCTGGTCCGCGCGACGGATTCCCGCAGCCATTGTGGCGCTGCTGTCCGTCGCAGGCATGGGGCTGCTCCTGTACGACGTGGTCTCGGTGCGGGCAGACCAGCCCGGGATGAGCTGGCGACGGCGGCTCGCCGAGGAACTGGCCACACGACCGCTGCATGACATCTGGATGATCGTCGGGGCCGCAGTGGCAATGGCCCTTGGCCTGTGGCTTTTCCTGCTGGCGGTGACGCCGGGACTGCGCAGAGTGCTACCCATGCGGCAGCCCACCGGAATCGCCAGAACAGGGGAGGTCCACGCCGGGCTCGACCGCCACGCAGCCGCACTGAATCTGCGCGACCGGGCCGTACGGGTGTCTGGTGTGCAATCGGCACGGGTCGATTTCGGCCGCCGGAAAGTCAAAGCCCGGGCACAGGCACATTTCCGCGATCTCAACGAGGTCCACGCGGATCTGGACGCCGCGCTGAGCGAAGCCGTAACGAACTTGGGTCTCGCCCGGAAGCCCACGCTGGACGTGCGCGTCCGGCGCCCGAAGAAGGGGTGAGGTGTCCCATGCTCAAGGCAGTGAACCGGGTGTTGCTGGGACTGCTCGGCCTTGGACTGTTCGCCCTGGGCGGCGGCGTGTTGCTCGGTGGGCTGGATCTGCGGCGCCACTGGGGGTTCGACATACCGGGCTGGTGGCCCTTCCGAGGCCCGGAGGATGTCGTACTGGGCACCTGGGGACGCGCCCGGTGGCGGGCGGAGGGATGGTGGTGGCCGGCCGTCATTGCGGTGCTCGTCGTGCTTCTCGCGCTGCTGCTTTGGTGGCTTCTGGCGCAGCTGCACAGACACCGGCTGGGCCAGGTCCTCATCGAGAGCGAAGGCGACGCGGCGGCCCGACTCAATGGCCGTGCGCTGGAGGACGCAATCGAGGAAGAGGCGCAGGTGCTGGATGGGATCTCGCGGGCTCATGTGCGGCTGACGGGTCGGCGTGCTGCTCCGGCCGCACGAGTACGGCTGTTGCTCAAACCTCACGCAGAACCGGCGCGGACTCTGGAGCAACTGAGCGGGGAAACGCTCGCACACGCACGGGACTCGGCAGGCCTGGACCGCCTCCCGTCGGAGGTCCGGCTCAGGGAAGTCCGCCACCGCGCCCGCCGCGTCGCCTAGGTGTTCTGTCCATGGGGGTTGGTGAGGGCTATCACACGGGTGTGGTGATCTTGAACGAGTGAGGCCTTCTGGTTCGGTGTGGATTGCGATACCTCCACCGGCAGGAGGCTCTCCTGCGGGGCTGCCAAACGATCGGTGCAGCTCACGTTGTTGAGGTATCTGGTGGGCTGCTGAGAGACGGCCTGCCTTCGAGGGTGATGTCGAAGGCGTTCAGTGCGCGCTTCTGCGGCCTTTGTTGGGGAAGGAGCGCGGGCCTTGACCGCCCGGCAGAGGATTCTGCCGCTGGCGCACGGTCTTCGGCTCGAACGCGCCTTCACGGTCCCTGGGCACGATGGTCTTCATGGGGGTCGAAATGTCGGTCAGTACCGTCTTGGAGCGGGTTCCGTTACGCGAGATGCCGCCATAGAGCTTCGTGCAGACGGGGCCATACCCCTCGATTTGAATCGCGCTTTCAGGATGATCGTCGGAAGCTGATGAGTCGCGTCATGGCGCCGCTGGTGACGAGCGCCCGGGCGATGATGACGGCCATGCGGAAGCACGGATGTGCCTGTCCTCGTGACATAGCCCCTTCCCTGGTCTGGTGGACGAGCTCCTCGCGCGGTCTGCATCGCCGTGCATACGTGTGAGGCGCATACTGAAAAGACCTGTGAGAACGGAGGACGCCATGATCATCCTCGGCGTCATTCTGCTGGTCATCGGTCTGGTGGCCGGCATATCGATCCTGTGGACCATCGGTATCGTGCTCGTCGCGATCGGCATCGTTCTTTGGATCCTGGGTGCCGTCGGGCATGCAGTGGGCGGTCGACGGCACTACTGGTAGTGCCGCTTACTCCCGCTCCTTGTGCACGCGGCCACTGTGATGTCCAACGGCGGCTGTGATTCCGGCGTGCTCGGATGCCGCGTGCTATTCAGCGTCCCGGATGGGAGCACACATGGCTGTACGTCATCAGCTCATCGCCCGGGAACCGTCCGTGCTCTGGGCGGTTCTGGAGGACGAGAGCCGTTACGCGGACTGGGTGGTGGGGACCTTGGACTCCGGCCCGGGCAACGGGCATTGGCCGGAAGTCGGATCGTCGATCAAATACACGGCGCGTGTGGGGCCGAAGGAGTTCCACGGACGCACGACGGTCCGTCGTCTCGACGCCCCGCGCTCACTGGAACTCGAAGTGCACGGGGGGTCGTTGGGTACAGCACGGATCGCTTTCGACATCCGGCCGTGGGGCGAGAAGACCCTGGTCATTCTCGACGAGCATCCGCTGCGCGGCCTGGGAGGGAGCCTCCACAACACAGTTGTCGACGCCTTTGCGCAGATCCGGCACCGCAGCATGTTGCGGCGACTTGCGGAAGTCGTCGAAGGAATGCCTCAGGGCACGGGGTGAGTGACAGGCTGAGAGGACCAGCCCCAACTGCTGGTCAGCTGACTGGGTCCAGTAGCTCAGCGAGACGCTCGGCTGGGGTTGACCAGTCGAGCGTCTTTCGTGGTCGGCTGTTGAGTTCGGAGGGCACCACCTCCAGCTGCTCAGGAGTGTGGGACGAGTCAATGTCCCTGGGGGAAATGCCGTCGCAGCAGGCCGTTGGTGTTCTTCTTCGAGCCGCGCCGCCCGGGGCTAGCCGTATAGCGGAAGTAGACCGAATATCTGTGGACTTGGTGCACGGCTGGTGGGCCGCCATCTCCACGCCCTGGCCACAGGGCAGGGAACGCCGAAGGTGCGGCGGAAGAGATTGGCCGGTCGCGGCGAAAGCGTTACGTGTGGCCAGGAAACCGTGGCCACACAGCAGATGGAGGATGGGCCCGTGCCGTCGTCCGATAACCCCCAAATCATCGATCCCCACAGCAGCCGCCACCCCGGCTGATGCGCCCGCTAGCTCCGCTCAAGGTGCGAGGCGCTCGATAGCGATCAGACTTGAATGCATGGCAGAAGAACGACAGCCCCGCGGCGAAAGCCACGACTTCCGAAACGCGGCGGAGCGATTTGGAAACGCGCACCGCGAACACGTCAAGCTGCGTATTGCGGGGCCTGATGCCTTGTTGCAACTTCGTCGCCGCTGCAGGCACTCACATTGAGGCCGCCGGAGTCTGGCCATGGGACTGATCACGGGACTGCTCACGCTCCCCATCGCACCGGTCCGCGGTCTGATCGGGGCGGCGGAAGCTCAGCGACACTGCCGAGCGCGAACTTTACGACTTGGGAAGAGGAAAGGCTACTCGACCGGCTAGGTCGGCCCCGCACCGAACGATCGAAGGTGACGCACTCATGGATGACACAGCCAAGGTGACCCTCGCGGCCGCAGTAGTGGGCGGCTATGTGCTGGGCCGGACGAAAAAGGGCCGGCTGGCCCTGACCATTGCAACGTACCTGGCAGGGAGACGATTCGGCCTGGAACCCCGACAGCTTGCCGCCGAAGGGGTGCGCAGACTAGGAGAGATTCCCCAGTTCGCCGAGCTGCAGGAGCAGCTGAAAGGGGAAGTCTTCGACGCAGGCCGCAAGGCAGTGGCTGCCGCCGCTGACCGGGGCATGAGTTCGCTGGCCGACGCCATCAGCGACCGTACGGCCCGGCTGGGTGAGAAGCAGGATGAGGGGGAGGAAGAGGGGGACGAGGAGGAGTACGAGCTGGAAGAGGGAGGCGCGGAGTACGAGGAAGAGGAGGAACCGGAAGAGGAAGAGCCGGAGGCCGAGTACGAAGAGGGTCAGGCTGAGGAAGAGGAGGAACAGCCAGAAGAGGAATACGAGGAGGAAGAGGAAGAGGAAGAGCCGGAAGCGAGGCAGCCGAAGCAGCGCCGCAGTTCTCGTCAATCAGCCCAGCCCAGAGGAGGCGCGGCGCGCAAGAAGGCTGCTCCCGCCCATGGAGAGAAGCCTCGGACGGCCAAGAAGTCTGCCGCCCGGAAGGCGGCCCCGGCAAAGAAGACGGCTGCGAAGAAAACTGCTCCGGCCAAGAAGTCCGCCGCCCGGAAGACGGCCCCGGCAAAGAAGACGGCTGCGAAGAAAACTGCTCCGGCCAAGAAGTCCGCCGCCCGGAAGACGGCCCCGGCAAAGAAGACGGCTGCGAAGAAAACCGCTCCGGCCAAGAAGTCCGCCGCCCGGAAGACGACGTCGTCGAAGCGAGAAGCGTCCAAGCGCGCCGATCGTCGGAGGTAGCCAGTCATGACCAGGACGGAAACAGACCAGCCCACGGCGCAAATGTCGGGTGCGGACCGGCTTCGCGAAGAGGCGTCCAACTTCCTCAGTGCACAGGTGGAGAGGCTCGCCGAGAAGGCGGGCGAAAAACTGACCGATGTCACTGGGCAGCTCAACGATGTGGCCGAGAGTGGATCGCTTCCTGCGATCGGCTCCCGTATTCTCCAGGGAGATTCCCCGCTGAAGGCATTCGTCGGAGAGAAAGCCAAGGGCGTCAAGGACAATGTCGTGGGGAAGGTCCAGGAAGCGTTCGGCGGCGGAAAGGGGAAACGCAAGTCGAGCGGCGGCAAGGTCATGAACATTATCGAGGTTCTCGATGTGGGAGTGCCCCTGCGTGTCGCGTACGACCACTGGACGCAGTACGACCAGTTCAGCAGCTTCGCGAAGGGCGTTCGCGACGTCTCGAAGAACGATGAGATGTCCAGTGACTGGAAGGTCAAAGTCGGCCCTTCCTCACGCAGCTTCAAAGCGACTGTCCAGGAACAAATTCCCGACGACCGCATCGTTTGGACATCCGAGGGAGCCAAGGGTACTACCCGTGGTGCGGTCAGCTTCCATGAGTTGGCGCCCAGCCTGACTCGAATCGTCCTGGCCGTGGAGTACTACCCGTCCGGGTTCTTCGAGAAGACGGGCAACCTGTGGCGCGCCCAAGGGCGCCGGATGCGACTCGACTTCAAGCACTTTCAGCGATACGTCACCCTTGCCCAGGAAGAGCCCGAGGGCTGGCGCGGTGAAATCCGGGACGGTGAAGTCGTCGTGTCCCACGAAGACGCCATGGAAGAAGAGGCCGCCGAGCAGGAGGACGCACAAGGCGAGGAGTCCGAAGACGAGGACTACGAGGGGGAGCCCGAGGACTACGAGCCCGAGGACGAAGACTACGAGGACGAGGACGAGCCTGACGACGAAGACTACGAGGACGAGTACGAGCCTGAGGGTGAGGACGAAGAAGAAGGCGAATATGAGGAAGAAGGGGAGGAAGAGGACGTAACCCCCTCCCGGGGGCGGGAACGACAGAGGTGACGCCGTGACTGGCGTCGCCTTCAGGCAGGGGGCCTACCCGTTCGGGACCGCAGACCACCAATTTTGTCGGGCCGCAGCCTATCCAGATGGGTCGTGATCCGCCGCAGGACTTTGCGCGGCTTGGGCATCGGCCGGTGCGGCGAGGCGGGACTGCGGACTGCCGGAGCAGACGGATGAACCGGCTGACGAGACTGAGATCGCCTCGAAATCCCTGGTCGCGGACTTCACGGAAGATTTGGCTGGCTGGCGTTGTGACAGCCCAGCGAACCTCTTGTAGATGTACGGCTTGAAGTCGTCCAGCAGCGCCCGGCGGGAGGTGACCTTGACCAGCAGATCATCGACATCTGGAATTCTGGCATGGCGTCGGACTGCGTAGTAGGCGAGCTGCAAACCCCGGCTGATTCCATGCAACGGGCTTCCCTGGGAGAGGAGTTCGTGCACGGTCTGGTGCCGTTCGCGGATACCGGCGACGATGCGGCGCGGATGGCCATTGACGTCCGTGGTTCCGTCCGGGGCCAAAGGTGGCTCTGCTTCGGAAGAGGCGCGCCAGGAACTTCCGCGGGTGGGACTGCAACTGCCCCGCCACGCGTACTGCACCGGCCACCTCGAAGGGCAGTTCCGTGTCGGTCACGAAGGACGCGTTGAGCCCTGCCTGCCGTGCGACCTCTGCCTCGTCCCTGACCGCATCGATGTGCTGCGGATCCCGTGTGCAGGCGTAGGCGGGTGAGTGCTCCAGGGCGGCGTCGATGTTCAGTTCGGCGCAGAGAGCGGCCGTCCGGTCGAGCGCCTCCTGTTGTCGTAGTGCGTACAGCTGGCGCTGCGGGCGCCGTGCTTCGCATCCAACTGCGCGAACACCAAGCCATGCGCAGCCGACAGTTTGGCGGTGGTGTATCCGGTCACGCCCGCGGCGATCCGGTCCGCCTCCAGGACAACAACGTCCACACCTGCCCGGACCAGTTCCCATGAGGTGCAGAGGCCGGCGATGCTGCCGCCGATGACTGCGACGTCTGCGGTCAGGTCGGTGCTGGGGGACAGCCGGTACGCGGCGTGGTGGCGATCCAGTACGCCTCGTCAGCAGTCCGGTGTTCTGTTGCCATGGCTCCTCAGCTTCCGCTTTGACCGGGACATTGCGTGGCCCGTTGTGCACGTCGTGATGGGGAGGGTCAGGTCATGAATCAGTCTGCAGCCGTCTGAGGCAGGATGCTGGTGCCGTAGAGGTCGAAGAATCCCTGCTGGTCCGGTCCGATCTGGTTGACGTGCGCCTCGTCAAAGTCGGCCTCCACATAGGGGCGGACCGCCCGCACGTGCACATCCACGTCGTCGCCACAGACGACGTGGTCAGGGTCTATGCCTTCGGCGGCCAGTTCGGAGGCCTGCTCGAAGTGTTTCGTGGTCGCCAGCACCTGAAATCTGCGGCGGCCTCCAACCAAAGGCCAGAAAACACCTCCAGCGGAGAAAGGCTCCTGTACAAGTCGCTGAGTGGCGAGACTCTGCCCGGCTACCAGTAGTGCCTTCGACCAGCGACCGCGTGCCCCAGGGACCCCAAGATCCACAAGACAACCCCGATAGCCGCGAGAACTATCCCGATTGTCCACAGTATGGAGATCCCGGTCACGAAACCGACGACAAGCAAAATGATTCCGAGAATGATCACGGTGTTCTCCGATCTCGCACATACCCTCTCTTTTTTACTGTGATCCCTGCGCACTGCAAGGGCAACTGCTCAGGGAATGGGCACGTGCGCCTGCCACGACCTGTTCTCCAACGGCGGGCCGTCGGAGAACAGGTCAACAAGAGTGAACACCGGCGTTCCACCACTTGCGAAACGCGCATGATACTGATCGCCTTTTGCGTTTGTCATCAGCGCCGAGGGCCTCAGTGGAAGCGATTCCTTCTCGTGCCAACCACCCCACCACTCACGGCGTTTCTTATGCGGCAGCGATGGCGCTACGCAGCCAGTGGGGAGGCTAGGGCACGCGGTTAGGAGGCTGCGCCCGGCGCTGAAGCAATGTGCGAGCTCCGAGATGCGGTCAGCCCAGGCCGTATATCATGGAACGGCGTCTTGTGAAGGTGACGCGGGCATCATGTCGTCTCCGATTCCGGAGCAGGAACATGGCCGTAGGCGAAGAGGGCGAGACAGGGCGCGTCCGGCGTCCGTCCAGCAAGAAGCCCGTCAAGAAGACCGCCAGGAAAACCAGCACCGGACGGGCCAGCAGCCGCGCGAACGAAACGAAGCGTGCGGCCCGTCGGGTTTCGGCCCCGCGGGCCATGCGGTATGCGGCTGAGCAGCTCCAGGAGCTTTTGGGGCGAGCACCCGAGTCCGTCTCGGCGGTGAAGCCGACGGAGGGCGGCTGGCAGGCGGACGTGGAAGTTCTGGAGCTGGAGCGCATCCCCGGCACCACCAGCGTGATGGCGAGTTACCGGGTGACGCTGGACGAGGAAGGCGAACTGCTGGCGTACGAGCGCACCCGCCGCTACACCCGAGCCCAGATCGACCCGCGTGGCTAGGGCCGGAATGCCACTGCTGCACCGCTCGACGGACGAACGGAAGCGGCCTCGTCCGGAGCCACGTGTGAGCTGCTGAAAGGAGGCACCATGACTTTGGTGCCGCAGGGCGGAGAAACCATTTCCAGGGCCGGAGGAGGGTCGGGGAACCTTTACGACATCCTCGAGCTGATTCTGGACCGCGGCCTGGTGATCGATGTCTTTGCACGTGTGTCCTTGGTGGGCATCGAGATCCTCAAGATCGATGCCCGCATCGTCGTGGCGAGCGTGGACACCTACCTGCGCTTCGCGGAGGCATGCAACCGCCTCGACCTGGAGGAGGGCCGCAAGGCTCCGTCTCAGCTGACCGACCTGGTCGGCGAGGTGACCGAGGGCGGAGCGCATGGCAAAGCCAAGGGCGCGCTGAGCGGGGCCGCTGACGTGCTGACCGACGCCCTGAAGGGAGGGCATGGCGACGAGGAGGTCGAGCAGTCAGAAAAGAGGCGCAAGGAGCCCGAGGAGAGGCGGGAGCGGCCGCGGCGTCGGCCTGCCGCCCGACGCCGCGAGGAGTGAACCATGGCCGTATACGTGTATTCCATTGTCCTGGCCACCCATCCGCAGCGCTTGGACGGCCTCCACGGGGTGGGGGACCCGCCTGCGACCCTCCGCACGGTGGGCGCCGAAATGCTGTCCGCGGTCGTCAGCGACGCGCCCGAGGAGCTGCGTCCCAAACGCCGAGACCTCGGCGCGCACCAGGCGGTCCAGGAACAGCTGATGGCCGACGGCACCGTTTTGCCACTGCAGTTCGGCTTCACCGCCGTGGACGACGACGCTGTACGAGCGGTCCTGGAGGATGGTACGGATGAATTCAGCGAACGCTTGCGGGCGCTGGAGGGCTGCGTGGAATACCACCTGAAGGCCGCCCAGGACGAGGATGCGCTGTTGCGCCAAATCCTTCGGGAGTCCGACGAGGCGCGCGAGCTCAACGAGGAGATCAGAAGCGGCCGCAGCAGCCCGGAACTGCCGCTCGCCCTCGGGGAGCTGGTCTCCCAAGAGGTGCAAGCGCGGCAGGATCGGCTCGCCGTCACAGTCCTCGATGCGCTGCGCGGACTCGCGCGGGAAGAACGCTCGTCGCAGCCGACCGGGAACGACTTCTTGAATGTGTCCTTCCTTGTGGAGCGGGACAACGAGAAAACCTTCCTCGGCGCGGAACAGGATATCGCCAGGGAACTGGGCGAGGACTTCGACCTGCGACTGGTCGGCCCGCTGCCCGCCTACAGCTTCGTCTAGGGAGTTCTCATGGGACTGCTGACTCAACTCGCGACTCTTCCGCTGGCGCCGGTGCGTGGCGTGGCCTGGGTCATGGAGCGCGCCGTCGAGGCCGCGGAGAACGAGTACTACGACCCAGCCCCCGTCGAACGGGAACTCGCCGCACTTGAGCGAGCGCTCGTGGCGGGAGAAATTGACGAGGAAACCTTCGACCGGCGCGAGGACGAGTTGCTGGACCGGCTGGACGAGATCAGGGCCCATGTCCAGGGCGTCGATACCTGATCGCGCAGCCGGTGGAACGGGCGCATTGCCACGCGCTCCCGTCGAAGCAACGGGACACCAGGGAATTGAGGTGCAGCGGCCGTGACCGAACCCGTCGCCAGGAGGCTGGGCGACCTCCCGTCCAGGTCCGCCCCGTATGGCCAGGGCTCCTCGGCCAATCTCGCCGACATCCTGGAGCGTGTCCTGGACAAAGGCATCGTCATCGCAGGCGATATCCAGATCAACCTCCTGGACATCGAACTGCTTACCATCAAGTTGCGCCTGCTGATCGCTTCGGTGGACAAAGCGAAGGAAATGGGCATTGACTGGTGGGAACACGATCCCTCACTGTCGTCACGCGCCAACGACGGCTACCGCTCACTTGCCGAGGAGAACAAACGGCTGCAGGCTGAAATCACGGCGCTGCGCGAGGACCGTGAGCTGCCACCGGCCAAGGACGATGAGAGCCGCGCCGCGGCCCCCCGCCGCACCTCACGCACCAAACGGGCACAGCCCAGCCCCCGCAGCGAGAGGCGGGACGAGCCATGACCGCCACGATCTCCTATGCGTACGCCGTAGCACGGGACGCCGACGGATCGCTGGGAAAAGCTCTGTCCGGGCTCCCTGGAGTGGCGGAGGCGCCGGTGCATCTAGTGCGTGTAGAACACAGCGACAATGTGGTGGTCGCCGTGAGCCCGGTACCCGAGCGAGACTTCCAAGAAACCGCGCTGCGAGCGCATCTTGAGGACCTGGACTGGCTGGAGTCAGTGGCCCGCGCCCATCACCGGGTGATTGAGGCCTTGGCCGCCCGCACCGCCGTCCTGCCACTGCGTCTGGCGACGGTATACCTCGACGACGAGCGGGTGCGACTCATGCTCCGGGCCCGCCACGAGGCGTTCGCCGGCAGACTGACCGACCTGGCAGCGCAGGTGGAGTGGGGCGTCAAGATCTATGTCGAAGCGTCCGCCGAGACCGAGAGGCCGGCAGACCCACCCACAGATGCCGGTCTGAGCCCCGGGCGGGCCTACCTCAGCCAGCGCAGAGCACAGCGGCACGCCCGCGAAGACACCTATCGGGACGCCGGACAGGTAGCCGAGCGGGTCGAGGCCGCCGCCCGCGCTTATGCGGTTGATCGCGTCCAGCACCGGCCGCAGCAAGGCGAACTCGCCCGCGGGCCGGGAGAGAACGTCATCAACGATGCCTACCTTGTGCCGCTGCAACAGGCCGAGGATTTCCGTGCTGATGTCATGCAGGCCGCAGAAGGAATACCCGGGGTACGCGTCGAAGTCACCGGGCCGTGGGCCCCGTACTCCTTCGCCACCCTCGCCGAAGCCGAACCGCTGAAGAGGGCGACGCCGTGAGGGCGGCGGGCAGGCCGGAGGCCGCGCCGGAGGAGCCGCTGCCGCAACGGCAGATCGCACTGATCGACCTGCTGGACCGGTTGCTCAGCGGAGGCGTGGTCCTCACCGGCGACGTCGTGCTCTCCATCGCCGATATCGACCTCGTACGCATATCGCTGCGCGCGCTGATCGTCTCCATCAGCGAACAGAATCCTTCCCCGTGGCATGCCATCTCAGCACCCATAGGAGACGACAATGTCAGGTGAGGAGCGTCCGCCCGGAAGTCGCCTTGACGAGATCGCCGATGCCGCCGCCCGCGCCTTCCGCATGCTGCCCGCAGTGCCGCAGGACATCCTGCCCCGGGGCGGTGCGGAGGCGCGAAGGCCGGCCCATCGGATCACTACCGCCCCGGACACCGTGGAACGAGACCTGATCAAACTCGTACTCACACTCGTCGAGCTGCTACGACAGCTCATGGAACGCCAAGCCCTTCAGCGGGTCGACGCAGGAGACCTCACTGAGGAACAGGAGGAGCGCCTCGGAGCAACTTTGATGATTCTGCACAGTCGTATGATTGAACTCTGCTCTCGGTACGACCTTTCCATGCAAGATCTCAACTTGGAACTCGGACCTCTCGGGACACTGCTGCCACCACCCGAATGACGTCAGGGAGAACGAAATGGGTATCGGAAAGAAGTCCAAGAACATTGGCAAAATTGCGGAGGGGAAAACAAAGGAATCGGTCGGGCGGGCCGTGGGTAACGAAAGTTTGGAGGGAAAGGGGAGGGCCCAAAAGATGAAGGGCAAAGTGAAGCAGGTCGTCGAGAAGGGCAAGGACACCTTCAGGCACTGAGAGGGGGACACGCCGCACTGACCCGCTGCCACACTCCGAACGCTGCCACGCTCCGAACAAGGGCGGGCCGGCGTACAGCGGAGCAAGTGCCGACTCGTTGCAATCGACGCAACTGGCGGCGGGACAGTGCGCCCTCGGTGTTCGAGGCGCTGAGGAGGGCGTTTGTCCGCGCTCACGTCTTGTATGTCCGGGTGACATGCAACGGGCCGCTGAAACGAATGTGCCCGGCGAACGTCTCCGCGACCACCGGCCGCCCATTCGTGAATCCCCGACGAGTATGGGAACACACGCGCCGGTCGGAGTCGCCGTTGTGGGCTGCTCCGAGTCCGAAGCCCTGGCGAAGCTCTCCGACCTCTACTCGATGCGGAAATCCTGGTTGTGAGCGATCCTGATTCCGATGTGAACGAGGTGGAACGCGAAGCTGGGAGACCCGTCGCAAGCGATGGAGATGCCAACGAAGGGAAGTACCGTGAGGCTCCCGGAAACCCGAGGCGAGGTGTCTGCCGCTCTGATCGAGGCGCTGGGTCGGGAACCGGGACTGCGCAGCCTGCCCGACATACGCCTGGTAGCGGGTACCGACCCGTACGACGACGACCTCCAACTCGCCCTGTACCTCTGCTACGAGTTGCACTACCGCGGCTTCGACGGTGTGGACGACGCCTGGGAGTGGGATCCGGAGCTGCTCAGGGTGCGTGCCGCGCTGGAGCGGGAGTTCATGGCTGCTTTGCGCGCTGACGTACCGGTGGCCGAGGACATCGGCAGCGCGCTGGACGAACTCGTTCTGGAGCCGTCGGACGCCGACGGCGTGTCGTACTTCCTGCGGGACGAGGGCGAGCTGTGGCATCTACGCGAGTACGCCGCTCACCGCTCGCTTTACCACCTCAAGGAGGCTGATCCGCACGTGTGGGTGATCCCGCGCCTGACGGGCCGGGCCAAGGCAGGAATGGCCGCTGTGGAGTACGACGAATTCGGAGCGGGACGGGCAGAACAGGTTCACTCGAAGCTGTTCGCCGATCTGATGGCGGACCTCAACCTGGACACCTCGTATGGGCGCTACCTCGACGCCGGCTCTCGGCAGATGCTCGCGACCGTCAACCTCATGTCACTCTTTGGACTCCACCGTACACACCGTGGTGCGCTGGTTGGTCACTTCGCCTCAGTGGAGACCACATCGCCACCAGGGTCGCGGCGCCTCGCGCAGGCATTGAAGCGCGCCGGTGCCGGGCCTGCGGCCATCCACT
This sequence comes from Streptomyces sp. NPDC006510, assembly GCF_040611955.1. NCBI lineage: Bacteria > Bacillati > Actinomycetota > Actinomycetes > Kitasatosporales > Streptomycetaceae > Streptomyces > Streptomyces sp. NPDC006510. Next base: position 58,900 of record NZ_JBEXPH010000018.1, read on the forward strand.
TCTACGCGGAGCATGTGGAGGCCGACGCCGTGCATGAGCAGCTTGTACGGCATGAGGTCGTCGCCGGTCTGCTCCAGGAGGAGCCGGATCTGGCACCGGACGTCGCCTTCGGTATCGCAGCCACGGGATGGTTGGAAGACCGGTTCGGGGAGCATTTGCTCGGCGCATGGCGGGGCGGCGAGTCCTCAGTCTGTGTGCCGCTCTGAGGCCGGCGGTGGGGCTTTCGGCCTCTTCCGGCCGCGGTGGCTCGTATCGCACCAAGGGAAGATGAGGCTCCGCCGACAGGTACACAGTGCGACGACAGGCCGGTCCGAGCGTGCAATGTGTCCGTCCTCCTGGACCACTTCGACCGGCCCCTCCACGAGCATGGGTCCGCCCGGCTCCTGCATGACGCGCCGTGCAGCTGCCCGAGGTGCGGTCTCCGGTTCAGTACGGCCGTTCTGCACGGATCACCACCAGTTCCTCTGCCTCCTGGCCGCGCTCGATCAGGCCCTGAGTCTCCAGCCAGCCGGCCCGTTCTCGCAGGACAGGCCCGAAGGGAACGAACCGGCGGTCGGTCACAGCCACGTCCAATCCGGCTTCAGCCAGCCGCGCCAAGGTCATCGCTGGGCTGCTCAGCACGGAGTGGACCGCGAGCAGCACACCTCCGGGGCGCAGCAGAGCGGGGCCCTTGGCGCAGAGCCGGTCGAGCACCGCCCGGCCGTCGATCCCCGCCTCCCAGGCCCGAGCAATACCGCGGCGGGGCATGCGGACGTTCGCCGATGGTACGTACGGCGGGTTCGCCAGTACGAGGTCGAACCTCAGGCCGGTCGCAGGCTCCGTCAGATCACCACGGCTGGCCCGGATGGCCCGCGCGTGCCCCGACAGCAGTGCGTTCAGTCGTGTCGTGAGCACCGCCGCGGCCGACGTGTCGATGGCGATCACGTGGGCAGCGCCGTGGCGGGCTGCGGCGATCGCCACGGCGCCGGTACCAGTACCCATGTCGAGTACCTCCGCTCCGGGTGACAGATGCTCGCGCCGCAGAGCGGATATCAGCATGGCTGTGTCTTCCTGGGGCATGTAGACACCCGGAGGCTGGAGGAGTTTCACTGTCGCGTCCGGCTCTCAGAGATCACGCAGGGCGGGCAGAAGGGTCTTCTCCGCCCAGTCGAGGAAGGGCTGCTGATGGTCACCGCCGACCTGGACCAGGGCGATCTCCGTGAAACCCGCCTCGGCGTAGGGACGCACCGCCTCGACGAAGGTGCCGACGTCGTCACCGCACGGGACGGAATCCGCGATGTCGTCCGGGCGCACGAACTGGGAGGCCCCGGTGAATCCGGCCGGCCCCGGGAGCTCTGCGTTGACCTTCCAGCTGCCGACCGACCAGCGGAACTGGTCGTGCGCCCGTGCGACCGCCGCATCCCGGTCGGTGTCGTAGCAGACGGGCAGCTGGCCGACCCGCGGCTTGCCCGTACCGCCGTGCCGGTCGAATGCGTCCAGCAGGTCGCTCCTGGGCTCGGTGGCAATGACAAGATCGCCCAGTCGGCCGGCGATCTCGCAGGACCGCTCCCCCGATACTGCGATCCCGATCGCAGGCAGCTCCTCGGGCAGATCCCAGAGCTTGGCGTTCTCCACGTCGAAATGTGTGCCGTGATGGCTCACATCACGGCCGCCGAAGAGTGCGCGAATGACTTCTGCGGCCTCTTCCAGCATCTCCAAGCGAACGTGGGCTGCGGGCCAGCCCGCGCCCACCACGTGCTCGTTGAGGTTCTCGCCGGAGCCGAGACCGAGTCGGAACCGCCCCTGGGAGAGCAGCTGCATCGTCGCGGCCTTCTGTGCGACCACCGCAGGGTGGTATCGCACGGTGGGGCACGTCACGCACGTCATCAACGGGATCCGCGACGTGGCCTGTGCGGCCGCGCCGAGCACGCTCCATGCGTACGGGGCGTGCCCCTGGGAGTCCAGCCACGGAAAGAAGTGGTCCGAAGCGACGGAGAAGTCGAAGCCGGCGCGCTCGGCGCCCACCACATGCTCGACGAGCTCACGCGGACCGGCCTGTTCGGTCATCATTGTGTATCCGACCAGCACCATGGAACACTCCTTGGCGAGTCTTGGGTTCCGAACACGAGCTGTCCGACTCCGGGGGACCGGGTCAATTGACGAAGCCGCTCGCCTCGGGCCCGCGAGGACTCACGAGGCTGAATCTCCGCCGTCCCGCGACCTCACAACGGCAGCCGGCACCACCGATCGGGCCCACCCGAGGTAGAACTCGGCTTCGGAAATCGCATTGCGGGTGGTGCGCTGCCCCATGAGCACACACAGTGCATGCGACATCCGCGAGGTGTCGGTGGCTAGCCAGGTCGTGCGGCTCTGCCAGGACGACAACTCGTAACCCCGAGTCGAGACCGGCGCTTTCCTCAATGGGAGACATGATGAAAACAGGGTGGGGCAATCAGCCTCGGTGACCCGGCGTTGCAACAGTCCGTGACCGCCGAACGTCAGCGAACTTTCACCGAACAACGAAACCTGACGCCGCCTGGTGCCCGCCGCGCGGCCGGCACCAGGCCGCGCCTCGGGGGCCGTGAAACCCGGATGCGGTCGCCCTGGGTGCGCGGTCCACAATGCAGGTACTACCGTCCGGACTTCTTCAGCCGCTCAGCCGCCTTTGCCGCGGTCTCCTGGGCCTTGCCTGCCATTTGCTCGCCGCGGCCCTCAGCCTGCATGTCCTTGTCGTCCGTGGCACCGCCGACGGTTTCCTTCAGCTTGCCCTTGATCTGCTTGGCCTTCGCCTTTGCCTTACTCATGACGATTCTGTCCTTCGCTGTGGGGGATGACGTAATCCACCTTGCGTCGACCACTCCGAGGCCGCAATCGGTGAGGTGTCGCGCTCACGAGCAACCGGAAGGAAGAGCCGCGGGAGCGGCACTCTCCGATCAGTCGGGCGGCTCGGGGACCGGGCGGGGACCGGGACCCGGCGCCGGGGGCGGCTCCGAGTCTGGCCGGGGCTCGGGTTCGCTGGGACCTGGCTCGGACGGCGGCTGCGGGTCGTGTGGCACCGGATCCGGCCGACTGGGGACTGGCCCGGGACCCTCGGGGGAAGGTTCTGTGGTCATCGCTCTCGTCCTTTCTCGCGTCGCTGCTTCGCAGCATCCCAGCGGACCAACCGCGAGTTGAGCGAGGTCGTCCATGCGTCGGTCTTCTCACGGGCGTCGAACGCGCCCTCCCCCATGCTTCCACTGTGCCCCGGAGTTCGCCCGGTGCGCGTGACTGTGTGCACTCAAGCTGCCGTGCGACGCACGTTCCGAGCATGCCTCCGACGAGGCCGCACGAGTTCCCGGCTCCTCGCGTCGCCAGCTTCACCGACGGCATCCGCAGGGCGCTCGGCCGGGACAAATCGGCCGCCGAGGACTTCGCCGGGCAGCTCACCGAACTGCTCGGCTGGCTGGACGGCACACAGCGGGCCCACCCGCAGGTCCACGCCCTTCCCGCCGAGGGCCTGCGCATCCCCCCGTTCCTGCTGGCCACCGGCGAGGGCGCGGGCATCGCGGCAGCTGCGGGGCTGCCACTGGTGATCGGCGACCTCCGCGGCCGGGAGAAGCTGCTGCGCGCCATCGAGCGCTACCGCCGGGAATTCCGCCCCTCCACCTGGGCCGCGGAGCCCTATGTCGTCGTGGCGGGGACGATCGCGCTCGCCGGGAGCACGGGGGAGGCCCGTCGGCTCCTGATCCCGGAAGCGTGGTCCATGGCCCATTCCCGGACCGACGGCGTCTTCCCGCCGCTCGCCCCGCCGATCAGATCGAGGCGCGGAGCATGACGGAGAAGGAGCGCCGCTTCTACGAGAACGGGTTGCGCGGCCACCTCCACGGCACGGGGGACGAAGTCGTCACAGAGATCGAAACGGTCATCAAGGAGACCGGCGCCGACGAGGTGCTCGTCACGACCAGTACGTACGACCGCGCGGCTCTGGTCGACTCGTTGCGCCGCCTGGCCCGGATCGCGCAACTGACCCCGCACCGGGGCGTGCCCGGCGCACGACGGTGACAGAACCCGCCCCGAGTCGGGCGGACCGGAGCCGGCCCGCGTACTTTGGCCCGGATGCCGAGTACCGACGGAGGAGCGGGCATGCGAACGGTGTACAGCGGGGAACTACATGTCTGTTACGGGCAGTTCTACGTGGAGAGCAGGCCAGACGATGACGGCACCGGGGTATCGGCGACCTGCGCGGGGCAGGTCAACGGGCTCTGCGGAGCCGCCGAACCGGGACATCTGTATCTGAAGACAGGCCTGCACACCGGGGAAGTGGGGCTGACCGTCGAGGTGCACGACACCACACCCCCGCTCGACGACAGCTGGGAGGACGTGGTGGAGGTCCCGTTCCGGCCCGCCTCCGAGTCCACGGTCGTCCTGCCGTGGGGCGACGCCCCGTTGGTGTCGGTGGATCTGCCCGTGGCCGACTACCGGGTGCGGTACTGCGGAAGCGACATGGACCGGGCGCGCGAGGAGGAGCTGGCCATTCTCGCCGGAGAGGCGGCAGCCGATCAGTACCTCCTGCAGTTCTGGCCGGCGGCGCCACGCCCCGACGAGATCGTCAAGCAGACGGCAGCGATCGCGGACTACTGGCATCGCCAGGCACGCGACCTGCCGCCGTCCCCGTAACCACAACAGCGCGCCGGGGCCGGGCGACGCCGGGCACATCTTGGAGTTGACTTCAGCCCGCCGCGCGGCGACGGCCCGCCCACCCCGGACGGCGTCCGGAGCCGCCACCACTGACCGCGGGATGCGGTCGCCGCCCGGCTCGCACCGACGCGGGTCTCCGGGCCGGAGTCTCAGTTGTTGGTCAGGGTGCGGCCGAGGAGCGGGAGCAGGCGGTCCCAGTGGCGCTTCAGCCCGGAGGGGTTGAAGGCGTAGGTGTCAGACATGGTGAAGCCGTGGACGGTGCCGGGGTAGATCTCGGTGCTGTAGTCGATACCTGCGGCGTCCAGGGCCTGGTTGAGCTCGTTGACGGCCTCGGGCGACATGTCGTTCTCGGAGAGGCCGAAGTGGACCTGGGCGGTGACCTCGGGCACGAGGCGGTGCGGGCTGTCGGGCGCGTCGGTGACCAGGAAACCGGGGTGGAATCCGGCGACGGCGGCCACCTGGTCGGGATGGGCCGCTGCGGTGCGCAACGCCAAGGGGGCGCCCATGCAGTAGCCGATCGCGGCGACCGGTCCGGGGTCGACCTCGGGCTGGGTGGTGAGGAACCCGAGGTAGGCGTCGGCGTCGCGCAGGACCCGTTCGGTGGTGTGTGCCTCGATGAAGGGCATCAGCCGGTCGATGAGCGTGGGCCGGATCTCTTTTCCGATGTACTCGGGAAGTTCGATCACCGGTGCCGGGCCGTGCCGGTAGTAGAGGTTGGGAAGGAGCACGTAGTAGCCGTGCCCGGCCAGTTCACGGGCCCTCTCCTCCAGTTCGGGCCGCACGCCGAAGGCATCCATGTACAGCAGCACCCCCGGGTGCCGCTCGCCGTCGTCGGGGAAGGCGGCGAAAGCGTCGGCCTGGCCGTCCGTGGTGGGAATCTGCAGCATCTTGGTGGGAATGGCGGATCTTCCTTCCTGGGAATTCACTCAACCAGTGTTAGTTGCACTAACGGTAGCGGTGCGAGTGAACGTATATCGTTAGGTGGACTAACGCAATGGACAGGATTGGTGCCATGACCAGAGCCGAAGCCACGGACATGCCCGACGGCGCGCCCAGGACGCCCGACAGGCTGCGTCGACGGGCGAGCCGGCTGTTGTCGCAGCTGTCCACGCGTTCGGACCGGCTGGTAGCCGAGGGGCTGGCCCAGGCCGACGCCCGCAAGTGGCACTACGCCGTGCTCGCCTCACTGCAGGATTACGGGCCGGCCAGCCAGGCGGAGCTGAGCAGGCGCACCGACATCTACCGCAGTGACATGGTCGGCGTGCTCAACGAACTGGCCGAGCGCCACCTCGTCGAGCGGGCGCCGGATCCACACGACCAGCGACGCAACATCATCACGATCTCCGCCCGGGGTCGCCGTCACCTACGCCGCCTCGACAGGGTCCTGGACGACCTCCACGACGAACTGCTCGCGCCGCTGAGTCCGGCCGAGCGCGACCAGTTCGTGCAGTTGCTCACCCGCCTGCTCGACCACCACGCCGGGGCCTCCTGACCTCCCGCGGTGGCATCCGACATCAACGCTGCCCGGGGGGCTGATCCGCAGGCGGTCGCTCGTGAAACAGGCGACCGTCCGGCGGCATTGTGGCGGGGCCGCTGCGCTGCTCCCGCCCCCGTCGGCTCAACAGGGTGGTGGCGATGGCGATCTGGGCCGGCTCCAGGGCGGCTTTGCCGTCCTCGATGTCCCACAGTGCGTTCTGCAGGACGCGGCCCAGTGTCCAGCCGGTCGCCCGCTGCCGGTCCAGGCCGAGCACCTCGGTCAGCTGGTCGAAGCGGCGGAGCACCGCTCCTGTCACGTCGCCGGTCGCCACAATCTCGTCCCAGCGGTTGTCCATCGCAGGCAACAGCTCGAAGCCCGGGTCACCGGCCAGGGGTTCGGGATCGATGGCCAGCCACGGTTCCCGCTGTCCGGCGAGGATGTTGTCGTAGTGCAGGTCCCAGTGCAGCAGGCGGTCGCCCGGTTCGCCGATGAGTTCGGCCACCGCGGACGCGCAGGTGCGCACCAGCCGCCGTTCGGCCGGGTCGTGGAGCATCGGCACGGCGCGCGGTACCTCGTCGAGCATGGCCGCGGCGATGTCGGCCAGTTGCCGGAAGCCCCGTGGCGCGGGCACCGCGACCAGGCGGGCCATGAGTTCGGCGAGGATCTGCACGGCGGCCGTGTCGTCGGCCACCGCCGACAGCGGCCTCGCCGAGTCCAGCCGTTCGAGCAGCGTGGTGCCGGTGCCCGGGTCGTGGTCGAGCAGGCGTACCACTCCGTTGCCGTTCCACACCCGCAGGCCCTGCACGGCGTCGACGTTGTCCTCGGTGACCTGCTGGAGCTTCAGCACAGCGGGGGTACCGTCCACGCGGGTCACCGGCAGTACGAGCGAGGCCATGCCGTGTGCTGCGGGGCCGTCCGGCCGCAGGCTCCAGCGGTCCAGGAACTCCGCGGCCAGTCCGGGCAGCGCGGCGATCCAGGCACGGCCGGACCCATCACCCATCCCGCCGTAGGACGCGGCGAACGCGGCGGGGACGTCGATGGGGTGCGAGGTGCTCAAGTGTTTCTCCTTCGTCGGTTCCGGAATCGTTCGGGTACGAGGGAGATCATGGCGGTGCCCGGCTTCCGGGCAGGCGTCAAAGCACGCTGCCAGCCTATGCGCACGCCGCGGTGCTGCCGAAGGCCGCGGCCGTCGCCGCGGCGTGATGCGGTGCGCGGCGCGTGTCGAAGGCGGGGCAGCGGCCCGACAGCGGCGATGGTGATGGCATGAACAGTGCTGACCTTTTGACCGACGCGTTCACTCGCGTCCGGGAGACGGTGCACTCGGCGGTCGAGGGCCTTTCACCCGCCGACCTCCATGCTCGTCCCGACGACGGAGCGAACTCGATCGGCTGGCTCGTATGGCATCTCACCCGGATCCAGGACGACCATGTCTCGGACGCGGCCGGAGTCGAGCAGGTCTGGTTCTCCGAGGACTGGGCCTCCCGTTTCGATCTGCCCTTCGGGAAGGAGGCCACCGGGTACGGACACAGCAGCGCGGACGTCGCGGCTGTGCGGGTGCGCTCGGCCGAACTGCTCCTCGGTTACCACGACGCGGTCCACGAGCAGACCGTCGGCTTCGTGTGTGGGCTGGACAACCGGGCTCTGGACCGCATCGTCGACGAGGCGTGGTCGCCGCCGGTCACTCTCGGGGTCCGTCTGATCAGCGTCGTCTCGGACGATCTGCAGCATGCGGGCCAGGCCGCCTTCGTCCGCGGGGCGCTGGAGCGCCGGTAGACCGGGGTCCGGCTCCCGGCCCGTGGCCGGAGCCACGTCCGGGCGCCTCCGCGCAATCGATAGGTTGTCCCGGACGGCCCGGACGGCCCGGACGGCCCGGACGGCCCGGACGGCCCGGACGGCCCGGTCGGAGCCGTGGACCTCGATGTCAGGAGGACACCCGTGGGAAGTGACGTACGTTCACGCGTCTCGGCGTATGCGATAGCCGTCGCGGAGCAGCAGCTGCTGCTCACTCAACTCTCGGACAGCTCACCGGTCTTCCTGCCCGGGCTGTGGCACCTGCCCGGCGGAGGCATCGATCCCGGTGAGCAGCCGCGGGAGACGCTGGCACGTGAACTGTACGAGGAGACCGGCCTCGAACTCCTTGACGCCCGGCTGGTGGACGCGCTGGCGTACACCGCTCACCGGCTCGGAGTGAACTGGAATCTCGTGGGACTCTTCTACCTGGTCGACCTCAAGCCCGGACCGCTCGCGGTCACCAAGACCGACGACTCCACCTCCGCCGTCACCTGGATGCCCCTTTCGGGCTTGGTGGAATCGCGGCTGTCTCCCGCGGCGATCGACAGTCTCGGGATGATCGGCGCGCGAGAAGTGCGGCAGTAGGCCGCTCGTCCCGTCGCCCCGCAGGCCGGCTACCCCTTGCGCCGGGCGGTGGCGATCGCGGTCGAGGTCGCGAGCGCGAGGCACAGTGGCGAGTAGGCGAGCCGGTCGAGGCGCCGGAAGCGGGGCGAGACGGATCCCGGGGACAGCAGGTCCGTCCGGCCCGAGAGACCGACCGCACCACGCAGAGCGAGCACACCCGCGACGCCGGCCGCACCGATCCGGGACAGCGCCGGGCGCCGCCGCGGCCTGCCTGCCACCAGCAGCGCCGCGGTTCCCAACGCGCCCGCCACCGCGAAACACGCCACCGGGCCGGGCGGATTCGGGCGGCCGATCACCACGTCGGAGTAGGTTTCCCGGTCGGGCAGCGGCCAGGTCGAGCCCAGCCCCCAGGCGACATGCAGACCGGAGATCGCGGTCAACGCGGTGACGGAAATCCGGCGGGCATCACGTTCGATCGTCATGACACCGACGCTATCGCCCCTGCCGAACGGCCGGGAGAGCGGGGCACCATCAGCGGAAAGCGGGGCACAGTCACCGGAAATTCGGATGAAGGGCCGACCGGCACGGTGATGGGATGGCGCGATGCGAAGCGATGCGTCGGCAGTGGTGGACCGAGGGCAGTACCAGGACGCGGTGACGCCCTGGGAACAGGAGTCATGGCGGGCGGACGCCATCGGATGGGCGGAGCGCGGGCTCGCCGCTCATGGGCTGCGGGAAACCGGGCCACGAAAGGTGAGGCTCCGGCCGTGGTCGGTGCTGGTGCGGATGTCCGTCGCGGGAGACGACGCGGTGTGGTTCAAGGCCAACCCGCCCGCCAGCGCCTTCGAGGCGGGGCTGACCGAGGCATTGGCCCGCTGGGTGCCCGGGCACGTACTGGAGCCGCTCGCCATCGACGCGGGCCGGGGCTGGTCGCTGCTCCCGGACGGTGGCACGCTCTTCCGCGACGCTCTCGACTCGGCGGCCGGCACCGCGGTCGATCCGGGTGCCTGGGAGGAACCGCTGCGCCAGTACGCCGGAATGCAGCGCGCGCTCGTTCCGTACGCAGAGGAGATCGAACTGCTCGGTGTCCCCAGCGCGCGCACGGCCGTGCTCCCGGAGACCTTCGACCGGGTCGTCGACGGGAACACCGCACTGGAGCCCGCCGACCGCAGGGCCTTGTGCGAGCTGCGGCCCCGGCTCGTGGAGTGGTGCGAGGAGCTCACGGGAGCGGGCATCGCCGATACGCTCGACCACTCCGACCTGCACGACGGTCAGCTCTTCGCGCCCGAGCCGGGCCGTTTCACGTTCTTCGACTGGGGCGACGCGGCCGTCGCCCACCCGTTCTGCAGCTTTCTCGTCCCCGCCCGTGCCGCCCGTGAGCGGTTCGGGCCCGAGGCGCTGCCCCGGCTTCGGGACGCCTACCTGGAACAGTGGACGAGCGACGGTCGCACGACGGCCGAACTGCGGCGTGCGCTGAGTCTGGCCTGGCGGCTCGGGGCGATAGGCCGGGCCTGCTCCTGGGGACGGCTCTTCCCCGGTGTGTCCGGCGGCGTCGGCGCGGCCGGCGAAGCGGAGAGCGCACGCTGGCTGCTGGAACTCTCCACAGAGCCACCGCTCTAGGGTCTGTCCGGCGGGGCGGGCGGCCGGTGCGACGGGCCGGTGCCCGGCGGCCTACGCTGCTCCGATGCACCGCACGACGCCTCCTCGACCGGTCGACATCACCAACGAGTTTCCGGAGCTTGCTCCGCTGGCACGTACGGCGGTGCGGCTGCACCCGCGCCCGGGGAAGCCGGCCGTCGGGGACAGCTCCGTGGGCGGACCGTTGCTGTGGCCACGGGACGAGCCGTGGCCCATCTGCCCGGAGCACGCGGGCCCGTGGCACCTCGGGTTCGCGCCCGACGAGGTGCGGGACAGCCGCCGTGTCCTGACCGCGGCCTGGGCGCGTGCGGAGGGCAACCGCCTGGACCTCACCCCGCAGGAGCGGGAAGTGCTGGACCGGATCGGCTACAGCGGTCGCCGCATCCCGCAGAACGGGCCGGTACCCCTGCTGTCAGTCGCCCAGCTCTACGCACGTGACCTCCCCGCCGCCGAGGGCGACAGCCTGTGGCCCGGACCGCAGGCCACCGATCTGCTCCAGGTGCTGTGGTGTCCCTTCGAGCACGGCGACGAGTGCCTTCCGCAGGTGCGCCTCGTGTGGCGGAGAGCCGCGGAAGTCGGTCCGCTGCTGTCCACACCCCCCGAGCCGTCGGTGATCGACAACGGTGACTACCTGCCCAGCCCCTGCGTGCTGCACCCCGAACCGGTCACCGAGTACCCGGCACCGCACGAACTGGACGAGGAACTCGCCGAGCGCGTCAGGGATTGGGAGGAGCCGCGCGACTACCTGTACCAGTACGCCCTGTCCGTGGCGCCGGGATGGAAGATCGGTGGCTGGGGCAACTGGAGCTTCTGCGATCCGTGGCCCATGGGGTGCCCGGACTGCGGCGGGCCCGTCCGTCCGTTGCTGACCGTCGACAGTACCGAATGGGACAATGAACAGAGCTGGCGCCCCGTCGAGGACGAAGCCGCCTGCGCGGCACCCGGAGTGGTCCACCCGCAGCCGCAGGAGCCCACCCAGGTCACCATCGGCCGCGGCTACACCATGCAGGTCTACTCCTGCGAGCGGTCCTTCGGGCACACCGCGCTCCAGGTGATGCAGTAGCCCGCCGCAAGTGGCGGCATCCACCGTCCTGCCGCTCACGCGTCCATGCGAAGGCCCTTCGCGATGGCCGGGGGCACCGGATAGATCCGCTCGGGCGGGAGCAGCCGCTGGGCCTGGGTGCTCCGGCCGCTCTGTCTGAGCGCCGAGATCTTCTGGGCCCGGGGCGTGACGTCGGTGATGTCGACGACCCACTCCTCGGCGAACGTGCGGATCAGACCGCGGCCGACCCCGACCTGGATGCTGTAGTGGTTGAGAGCGGCTCCCCGCAGTGAGCGTTCGGGATCCCACTGGACGTGCACGGGAGCCTGGGCGACAGCCGACGGGTCGGCCGTCGTCAGCACGGCCCGCGAGAGCGCCTCCTCCCATCCGGCCCGGGTGATCCGTACCGCCAGGATCCGCTCCTGGCCCGGCTTCTGCGCCCAGTTGCTTCGGTGCATGAGCCAGCGGAACGACGGCTTGATCCAGGTCATCCGGTTGAACGAGAACGGTGCCACGAACCGTTTCGCCCGCAGAGCCGGACCGGCGACAGCCGGTGAGTACGCCTGGTAGACGACGATGGTCCGGGCGTCGTAGTCGGCCCGTATCTGGTGCAGCGCGGTCATGCGCCACAGGCTGTCAGGCGCCGGAACTCATCGCGATCGGTTTTCCCGGCATCCGGAAGTATTTCGTCCAGAACCCCTCCGGAATCTCTCCGTCCTTGTGTCCGGGCGCCCGTCTTCGGTGCGGCGCACCGTCGGGGAGCCCATTTTTTGTGCGGTGCGACCACTCGGAGCCGGTCGGGCGCTGCCTACTGTTCCCTCACTCGGCGGCGGCGTGCCGCTCCCTGGGAGGTGACCATGGCCAGCACCGCAGGAAAACGAACGGCCCGCAGGACCCGGACGACGGCCGCGGTGGTCACGGCGCTCGGCCTCGTCGGTTCCGCGGCCGCGTGCGGCGGCGGTACGTCCGCCGGCGGCGGTGACGGGTCGACGGTGACGGTCGCCGCCTCCGGTGATCCCGGCAGCCTCAGTCCCACCACGGCGCTGGCCAGCACCGCACTGGCGATGAACTCCTTCGCGTACGACACGCTCGTGCACATCGACGCCGACGGTTCGCTGGTTCCGGGAGTGGCCGAGAAGTGGTCCGCCACGACCACCTCGGCGAAGTTCACCATCCGTCCCGGCGTCACCTGCGAGGACGGCTCGGCGCTCACCGCCGAGGACGTGGCCGCCGAGTACAACCACATCGCCGATCCGAAGAACCAGTCGCCGATGCTCGGCCTCTCGGTTCCCGTCACCGCTGTGGCGAAGGCCGACAAGGCGACCCGGACGGTCACCGTCACCACGACGAAGCCCGCGCCGTTCATCGTGCAGATGGCCCGGCTGCTGCCGCTGCTGTGCGAGAAGAGCCTGGCGAGGCCGACGGCACTGGCCAGGACCACCAACGCGAGCGGCCCCTACCGGCTGACCGAAGCCGTTCCGGGCGACCACTACACCTACGTCAAGCGTGACGGATACCGCTGGGGCCCCCGCGGGTCCAGCGGCGCCGGCCTGCCCGGCAAGGTGGTGGTCAAGGTGGTCGCCAACGAGTCGACCGCGGCGAACCTCCTGATGGCCGGTCAGATCAATGTCGCCCTCATCAACGGTGCCGACCAGGACCGGCTGGACGCGGCCAAGGTGAAGTACCGGAGCTCGGAGGCGCTGTTCGGACAGCTGCTGTTCAACCAGGCCGCCGGCCGTCCGACCGCCGACCTCGCGGTACGCAAGGCCCTGGTATCCGTGCTGGACCTGAAGCAGCTGGGCAGCGTCGCCACCGGTGGGAAGGGCCGACCGCCCACCGGCATAGGCGAGATCACCCCCACCCCCTGCGCCGGCGACACGGTGACCGGCAACCTCCCCGCCCATGACACGGTGCGGGCAGCCGCCGCACTCACCGCGGCCGGCTGGACGAAGAGCGGCGGCACCTGGACCAAGGACGGCAAGCCGCTCACCGTCGGGCTCAACTACGCGACCAACCAGAACGACATCGTGTTCTGCGCCCGGGACCGGGGCGCCACCCGCCTGTACCGGGTGGACGCGGCCGGGATCAGCGCTTCCCCACTGCCCGCCGGCACCGGGGTCAGCGGCTGCTCGGTCGCCGCGAAGGCCGGGCGGGCGGCGGTCGTGGTCTCCGACGCGTCGCGCTTCGCCGAGGTCGTGCTGCTCGACCTGGACGCCTGGACGCCCGGGGAGGCCGGGCAGCCGTCGACCGGACGGCAGCCCGCGCGGCTCACCGACCACATGGTCCGGTCGCTGCCCGAAATCGCCCTCCACCCGGTCACCGAACGCGAGTTCAGCATCGCGGACGGCACGGTCGTGCACGGCATGATCACCCGTGCCGCGGACACACCCCCGGGCGGCCCGCTGCTGGTGGACGTGCACGGCGGCCCGCAAAACGCCTGGGCCCCGCACTCCGATCCGGCCCACCTCTACCACCAGGAGCTGGCCTCGCGGGGCTGGACCGTCCTGACGCTGAACGTCCGCGCCAGCGACGGCTACGGCGAGGCGTTCTACACGGGCGCCGTGGGCGCCTGGGGCGAGACGGACGAACAGGACGTCCTGCAACCGGTCGCCGCCCTCGTCGCCGAAGGACTCGTCGACCCGGAACGGATTGCGCTCACCGGCTACAGCTACGGCGGCTATCTGACCTGCTGGCTCTCCACCCGCAGCGACCTCTTCGCCGCCGTCGTACCGGGCGGCGTCCTGGTCGATCTGAAGAGCATGGCCGGCACCTCCGAAGAAGGACACCTGATCGCCCGCTACGAGATCGGCGACCCCGAACGGCTGACGGAACTCTCGCCGCTCAGCCATGCCGACGCGGTACGCGCACCCACCCTGATCCTGCACGACGGCGCGGACGACACCTGCCCGGTGGGCCAGGCCGAGCAGTGGTTCCACGCGCTGCGCACCCGGGACGTACCGGCCCGGCTGGTCGTGTACCCCGGCAGCTCCCATCTGTTCCTCCTGGACGGCCGGCCCTCGCACCGGGAGGACTACTCCCGCAGGCTGATCGAATGGGTCACCACGCACACCAACCGCTGAACGAAACGGAATCGGAGCACGACATGACCGACACCACCGAGCTGTCAGCCCGCTGGACCACCCGGCTCACCGAACTCACAGCCCGTCACTCCGTCCCCGGCGCCGGTCTCGCCATCCTGCACCGCGGCGAGATCGTTGCCGAGGCCGCCGTCGGCCTGGCCAACACGGAGGCCGGGATCGAGACGACCACCGACACCCTCTTCCAGATCGGCTCGATCACCAAGGTCTGGGCCACCACGGTGGCCATGGCCCTGGTCGACGAGGGCCTGCTCGAACTGGACGCCCCCATCGTCTCCGTACTCCCCGAACTCCGCCTCGCGACCGATGAGTTGACCCAGGGAGTGACGCTCCGGCACCTGCTGACCCACACCAGCGGCATCGACGGCGACCTCTTCACCGACACCGGTCGGGGCGACGACTGCCTGGAGAAGTACGTCGCGCTGCTGGGCGACGCCACCCCCAACCACCCGCTCGGCGCCACCATGTCGTACTGCAACGCGGGCTTCACCCTGCTCGGCCGGGTGCTGGAGGTCGTCACCGGCGTCCAGTGGGACGAGCTGATGCGCGAGCGCCTGTACCGGCCGCTCGGCCTGACGCACACCGCGACCCTGCCGGAGGAGGTGCTGCGCTTCCGCGCCGCCATCGGACACCTGGGGAGCCCGCCGGAGCAGGCCCCGATGTGGGGGCTGATGCGCTCGGCCGGACCGGCAGGACTGATCTGCTCCACGCCGCGCGAAGTGCTGGAGTTCGCCCGGCTGCACCTCGACAAGGGCGTCACCGGGGACGGTACGAAGCTCCTCTCGGAGGAGTCCGTCGCCGCCATGCAGACCCCCCAGGTCGAGATCCCCGACCCGCACATCCTGGGCAACGCCTGGGGGCTCGGCTGGTTCCTCGACACCTGGGACGGACACCGGGTGTACGGACACGACGGCGGCACGATCGGCCAGAACGCCTACCTGAGGATCCTGCCCGAGGCAGAGCTGGCGATCTGCCTGCTCACCAACGGCGGCGACACCTCGGGCCTCTACCGGGACGTCTACGCGGAGATCGTCCAGGAGCTGGCCGGGGTGACGATGCGCACCACCATCGAGCCCGCGACCGAACCGGTGCCGGTGGATCCCGCCGACTACGTCGGTGTGTACCAGCGGCTGTCCAGCCGGATGGAGATCGTGGAGCGGGACGGCGGCCTGGTGATGCTGGACCGGATCACCGGACCACTGGCAGAACTGGCCCCCGACACGGAGAAGGAGTACGAGCTGCGCCCCGTCGAGCCGGGGCTGTTCGTCGTGCAGCGGCCGGGGTTCAAGCTCTGGGTCCCGGTCGTGTTCTGCACACTCGCCGACGGCACTCCGTACATCCACCACGGTGGCCGCGCCACCCCCAAGGTGGGCTGACGTGACAGCGATCGTCACCGCCCTGGAGGCCGGGCTGCCGGTCCTGCTGGCCGATATCGAGGAGCTGGTCCGCACCGAGTCGCCCAGCGACGACCTGGCCGCGGTCACCGACTGCGCCCGGGTCGTCGCCGAGATCGGCACCCGGCTGACCGGCGCGGCGCCCGAGTGGATCGACGGTTCGGGCCGCCCTGCCCTGCGCTGGCGCTTCGGCTCCGGCGACCGGGCGCTGCTGCTCGGCCACTTCGACACGGTGTGGCCGGTGGGTTCCCTGGACCGCCACCCCTTCGAGGTGACCGGCGGCCGGCTCACCGGCCCCGGCTGCTTCGACATGAAGGCCGGGGTGGTGCAGCTGTTCCACGCACTGTCGGTCCTCGACGACCTGGACGGGGTCTCGGTCCTGCTCACCGGCGACGAGGAGATCGGCGCCCCGACCTCGCGCGCCCTGATCGAGGCCGAGGCCCGCCGGACCGGGGCCGCACTCGTCCTGGAGGCGAGCGAGGGCGGCGCGCTGAAAACCGCGCGCAAGGGGATGTCCGGCTACGAGCTGGCCATCGCCGGGCGCGCCGCGCACGCCGGACTGGAACCCCACCGGGGCGTCAACACGACCACCGAACTGGCCCACCAGGTCCTGGCGTTGTCCGCCCTTGCCGATCCGGCGGCCGGCACCACGGTGACACCGACCGTGGCCACCTCCGGCACCACGTGCAACACGGTGCCCGACACGGCCCGGCTGCTGGTCGACGTACGCGTCGAGACGGCCGCCGAACAGGACCGGGTGGACCGTGCCGTGCGCGGCCTCCGACCGGTGCTCGACGGCGCCTCGCTCACGTTCTCCGGCGGCCCGAACCGG
>NZ_JBEXPH010000019.1:0-73976 GCF_040611955.1 Streptomyces sp. NPDC006510
GCGGCGACCAGCCGGGCATGGCGTTGCGCGCACCGCGTGTGGGTACCCGCCAGCACCGCCGCGAGGTTGTCGCAGCCGCGTCGCAGCCTGCCGTCGCCGGCCGGCGCGAGGGCACGCATCCGCTGCGGCTGCGGTTCGCACGCCAAGACCGGCCGCAGGGCCACCACCATATGTTCGGCGGCGGCCAGGACCCGTAACTTCCCCTCGGTCCGGCCCGCGAGCCGCAGCGGCAGCGGCAGCGGCAGCGGGGTCGTACCGAGGCGGCCGTCCGGAAGCGGCGCGCGCGTCACCGGGACCGCGCCGGCAGTGTGCCAGGCCGCCTGGACCGTGATGCGCCCCGGGTCGCGCAACGCAGTGATGGGATGGCGGCCCCGGGCCGAGTGGGGTCATGGGCGGACGGTACGCAGGCCGCGGACTGGCGAATCGTTTCGCCTGAACGACCTTCCTGCGATCGGGGTACCTGAACCGCCTCACCCCCGGCCACCGCCCGCCCGAAGGGCCCTCCTAAGAACCGGGGAGGCCCGCTGCCGTGACTCCCTCGACCTCCATGCCGACCGGGGACAGCAGGAAGACGTTCCGGTCGACCCGGTGCATTCCGCTGCCGAGGCCGAAGACCACCCCGCTGGTGAAGTCCAGGATGCGCTTGGCCACATCCGTCTCGGCGCTGGTCAGATCGAGCAGCACCGGAATCTGCGCGACCAGATACTCGGCCACCTCCCGTGCGTCCGCGAAGACCTGGACCCGCAGCACGACGAGTCGTCGCTGTTCGGCCGCTTCGGTCTCCTCGGGAACCGTGCGGTGATCCACCCTGGACGGCCACTCGTTGCGGCTGCGCAGAGGTACGACCTGGGCAAGCCCCTCCCACTGCTCGTCCGTGACGTCGTACCTGTCGTACCTGCTCACCGGACCACCCCGTCTGTGCTTCGGTTGGCGTTGCGCCGGCTGCGCTCGCTGTTCATCGGGCAATTCTCTCGCCACTCACCCGTTCGGCGTACCACCGACACGGTTCATGGGCCGATCGACACCGCCGACGGCCCGTCCGCCGCTTCCCCGGCGGTCCTTTGCCGGTGCGTTTCCGCACTCATGTCGACGGGGGTGAACCGTACCGGAAGCCTGACCAGCGCGCGGTGGAACGGTCCCGGACGCCACTTCAGGGAGCTGGCCGGAACAGCCAGTTCCGCGTCGCACAGCTGACTGGTGAGCTGCTCGATCGCGGTCATGGCGATGAGCAGCGCGGGCTGCTTCGCCGGGCAGCGGTGCGGGCCCGCGGACCAGGCGAGGTGGGCGCTGGCCCCGGAACGGACCGCGAGGTCCGAAAGACCGGGCGTGGAGCGGGAGTTGGCCGCGGCGTAGGAGACCAGGAGGAGTTGGCCCGCACGCAGCCGCACACCGTGGAACTCCGTGTCGTGCCGCGGGTAGTGGGCCGCGAGATTGGCGAGTGGCGGGTCCTGCCAGAGGACCTCGTTGATCGCCTCGTGCGCCGTCATCGCGCCGCCGTGCAGCGAACCGGCGTAGCGGGCGTCGGTGAGCATGTGCAGCAGCGCGTTGCCGATCAGATTCGTGGTCGGATCGTGGCCCGCGCTCATGATCAGGGTGATCTGACGCACAGTCTCGTCATTGTCGAGATCGGCCGGGTGACCCAGGAGGTACGAGGTGAGGTCGCGGCGCGGCCGGGCACGCCGGTCGGCGACCAGTTCGGTGACGACCTCGACGAGATCGGCGTACGCGGTGGCGGCGTCCTCGGCGGAGTTGAACATGCCGGCGATGCCGTTGACGATGCGTTCGCCGTCGCCCGGCTCCACGCCGAACCAGGTGACGAAGACGTGCACCGGAAGCCGGCGGGCGTACTGGGCGATGAGATCGCTGCTCCCGGTGGCGGCGAACTCACCGATCAGCCGCTTGGCGACCCGGGTGACTTCGGCCCGCAGGATGTGCGGCTCGATCAGGGCGAGGCTGTCGTTGATGGCGTCGCGGTAGCGGGCGTGCACCTCGCCGTCGCTGAAGAGCGCGGTGGGCCGGTAGCCGAGCATGGGCAGGACCGGCGAGTCGTCGGGGACGGTGGCCTGCCAGGCGCGCGGGTCCTTGGTGAAGGTGTGGGTGTCGCGCAGCAGATCGACGGCGGCCTGGTAGTCGGTGACCAGCAGGGCGTCGACGCCGGGGGCGAGCCGGACGGGCGCGAGGGGGCCGTGTTCGCGCAGGCGTCGGTAGTGGCTCCGCGGGTCGGCGGCGAAGTCCGGACCGTACAGGGCGAGGGGTTCCGGCGGCTGTGCGAACGGTGTCATGACGGGTCCTCGGGCCTGGGCATCCGGGTGAGTACGTGCTCGGCCAGCGCGATCAGCGCGTCGATGCTGCCGCGGCGTTCGCGGGCGTCGCACTGCACCAGCGGGGTCTCGGGGGCGAGGTCGAGGTGTTTGCGCAGGACCTCGTCGGCGTGGGCGGGGGCGTCCGGGAAGCGGTTCACCGCGATCGCGTACGGCAGGCCCTGCTCCTCGACCATGTCCATGACCGCGAAGGAGTCGGCGAGCCGACGGGTGTCGACCAGTACGAGTGCACCGAGCGCGCCGCGGGCGATGTCCTCCCAGAGCGGCAGGAAGCGCTGCTGGCCGGGGGTGCCGAACATGTAGAGCACCAGGTCGTCCAGGACGGTCAGCCGGCCGAAGTCGATGGCGACGGTGGTCGTGGTCTTGTCCGGCAGTCCGGCGGTGTCGTCGAGCCGGGTGCTGGACTGGGTCATCGCCTCTTCGGTGTGCAGCGTGGCGATCTCCGACAGCGTACGGATCAGGGTGGTCTTGCCGACGCCGAACGGACCCGTGACGACGAGTTTCATCAGGGTCCGGGCGGCAGGCGGCAGATAGCCGATGCCGGTGCGGTCAGTGGAGGGAGCGGAGTCCAACGAGCAGCCTCTCGACGAGCGACCGGTCGATCTCCCCGGCGCTGGGGATGGGCGGTCGGATGTGCAGATGTCCGGCGGCCGCGAGGTCCGTGGCCAGGAAGACGGTGGCGCTGACCGGCAGGTCCAGATGGGCCGCGCACTCGACGACGGTGAGCGCCCCCGGTTCGAGCAGCTCGCACAGTCTGCGTTGTTCCGAGCCGGTGTCCGGGGGCAGCTCGGTGTCGGCGCGTACGAGTACGTCGAGCCGGTCGAGCGAGGGACCGGCGGGCCGGGTCCGGCCGCCGGTGACCAGATAAGCGGGTATCAGACGGCGCCCCGGGCCGGAGGTCATGGCCGGGCGGCGGTGTCCGGCTGGCGGGCGGGTGCGTTCATCGCCCGGGTCAGGGCGGTGACCTGCACCTGCATCTGGTACGCGATGTCGCCGAGCTTGGCTCCGGGTTCCGCGAACAGGGCGAGTGTGGTGTTGTTCCCGGCCGGTACGACGATGGCGAAGCCCCGGTCGGACTCGACGACCGTCTGGGCCAGGCGGGGCGCCTCGACATCGGTGAAGGCCGTGGTGAACGCGCGCGCGGCAGCGTGCAGGGTGGCGGTCATGGCGGCGACCCGCTCGCCGGACGCCCGGTCCAGGCCGGGCGACGCGCCCTCGACGAGGCCGTCACCGGTGGCGACCACGGCGTGCTGGACCCCGGGCAGTTCCAGCAGCGGGGTCAGCACCCATGCGAGGTCACCGGTGGTGGAAGTGGGGGCGCTCACGTCTGGTCGTCTCCTTCGTCGTCCCGGTCGTCCGGGTGGTCGTGGTCGTCCGCCGCCGGTGGGGATGGCGGCCCGGCGACGCTCCTGCCGTTGAGGGTGCCCTGTTGGAGCGCCGCCCAGGAAGCCCCGGCCTGCTCGGGTGTACGGGGCACCTGTTCGCGGTCCGGGACGGCGTCGGCGGACGCGGGGCGGTCCGGGGCCGGACGTGGTGCGCGTCGGCGTCGGCTGGGCAGCGCGGGTGCCTGCCCGTCGGCAGGTTGCGGCACGGGGGCGGTCTCCTGCTCGGTCGGGGCGGGAACGCTGGGCGAGGCGTGCGCCTGCACCGGCTTCGGGGCGAGGGCGGAGAGGCTGTGGTCCTCCTCCATCACGGTCAGCAGATGGGCGGGGACGCGCAGGATCGTCCGCATGCCACCGAACGGAGATGCCTCGATGTGGCAGTTGAAGCCGTACTGGAGCACCAGCCGGCCGACGACGGCGAAGCCGGTCTGCGGCGGATCGCCGAGCTCGGTCAGCAGGACTTCGGGCGGGCCCGCCAGCAGCGCCCGTGCCCGGTCGAGCGCGTCGTCGTCCATGCCGATGCCCGCGTCGTCGACCACCAGGAACGCGCCACGGCCGCCGCTCTGCTGGAGGGTGACCTGGACATCGGTGTCGGGGTGCGAGTAGGCGGTGGCATTGGCCAGCAGTTCGGCCAGGGCGATGGCGAGGGGTTCGGCGGCGCGGGCGACGAGGGCGAGCCGTTCGTCGCGCAGATGGTTGGCGACCTTGACGCGTTCGTAGCCGGCGACCCGGGACTGGGCGCCGAGCACGATCTCGACGAGCGGCGAGTTCTGCCGGGCGAGGCCCGGCCAGGCGTCGCAGAGCACCGCGGTGGCCTGGGTGCGCCGCAGTGCCAGTTCGTTGCGGAAGTCGAGTTGCAGGATGCGCGGATCGTCGTACTCGTGCTGGAGCTCGTGCAACAGCTGCTGGGACTGGTTGAGCAGGGACTGGATCTTGGCGGAAGTGCCGCGCATCGCCGCGCGGGCGGCCGCGTCGACCCGCCCGCGCTCCTCGACGACGGCCGCGCGGGCGGCCTGCACCGCCTCGGTGAGCAGCCGCGCGGAGCCGCCGTCGATCTCGGCCGCCCCCCGCAGTCCGGGGACCTTGGCGGTGCGGTGGGAGAGGGCGAGCGCGGCGGCGGGTATCCGCTCCTGGGCCAGCTGGCGGATCTCGTCGGTGAGGGCGGCGGTACGGGCCTCGGCGGCCTTCGACTGACGTTCGGCCAGCTCGGCGCGGGCCACGGCGATACGTTGGGCGCGCGCCATGTTCTCCGCGTGGACCATTGCCGCCACGGCAGCGGCGACGGCGATCACCGCCACTATCCATCCCATGCCGTCACCGTGTTTCTGTTGTCGGATCGGTCTTCCGGCCGAAGCGGCGGCGGGAACTCCGCCTACTGCTCCGCGGGTCCGGCCGGCTCATGCGGCTGCTCCAGTTCTCGGGCGACCACGGCGACCTCGGTCATCACCTGGAGCACTCCGGGCAGTTCGGAGCCGTCGAGCTGCCGGTACTCGCTGCCGATGGTCACCACCAGCCGCTCGGGAAGCCCCAGTTCCGGGTAGCGCCCCTCGCCGATGACCCGGCGGGCGGCCTCGACGGCGGGGATCCCGGCCGCGTGGAAGGCGTGGGCGCGCTCGCGCACGTACTCCAGATACACGATGTGGTCGCGCACCCCGGCCCGGTCGAGGAGCGGGCCGTGTCCCGGGACGACGGTCTCGGCGCCGGTGGCCAGTACCCGTTCGCAGGCCGAGATCAGATTGCTCAGCGGCCCCGCCCAGTGCACCGGGTGGTCGCCCGGCTGCTCCGGGGTGGAGGAGAAGATGACGTCCCCGGTGAACACGGCACCCTGCGCGGGCAGATGGACCATCAGGTCGCCGGTGGTGTGCGCGGACGGCAGCGCGGTGATCCGGACCGGGTACTCGCCCAGGGTCAGTTCGAGCTCGCCCGTGAAATAGGTGGTCGGCACCACCGGCTCGGTCTGCGACCAGTCGAAGGGGCCGAAGTGACGCGTGAGATAGCCGCCGAGCGGGGTGGCCGGATCGCCGGCGGCGACGAGGGCGTGCTGCTGCTTCGGCGTGGGTTCGTAGTGGATGTGCTCGCGGGCCTCGCGGGTCGCGATGATCTCCGCGTCCGGGAGTACGCCCGCGCCCCAGAAGTGGTCCCCGTTCGCATGGGTGACGATCACCCGGTCGATGTCGACGCCGTCCGGCAGCCGTTTCGTGGACTCGGCCAGGAACTGGCCGGCCAGCACGGCGTCGTACGGGGTGTCGATCCAGAGCGCACCCCGGGGTGAGACGAGCAGACCGCAGTTGGCCAGCCCCCAGCCCCGTTTCGGCGGGAGCCATGCGTACAGGCCCCGCCCCAGGTCAACGACGTCTCCACCCGTGATCGACATGGACGCGATTATGCCGACCGAAATCCGGCCATGCGTTCGAACTCGGCCACCATGAGGCTCCATTGGCGCGAATTCGACGCTCACGCTCCCCGCCGACGGGGCCGCGGTGACCCTGCGAGACCGGCACACCCCACCCCCACCTGTCACCTTCCGGATGATCCTGCTCAATTCACCCGGAGGTGTCACACGCCGCGGCGGACAGCTGTCGAGCGGTCGCCAAACCGGAATGAGCCGATTACCCACCGAGCATGACTGAAAACAGACGTACAGAGAGACCTCCGGGGACGGTGCCCGAAGGCACCGTCCCCGGAAGGCCGCCGGGCGGCGAACCGGTCGCACCCGTCGCGCCGGACACGGTCTAGCGGACCTGACCGCCCTCGAAGTAGGCGATCAGCTCGGGGTCGAGGGCCGGCACCTCGAACGGCGCACCGCCCTCGCGCAGCGACCGGGTCGCGAGCACCCCCGCGGCGACGCTCATCCGGGCGGCGACCGGCGAGGTGTCGGTGACGCCCCCGTCGCGCACGAACCGGCAGAACTCCTCCATGATCCGACTGTCCCCGCCGCCGTGCGAGCCCTCGGCCTCCGGCACCCGGTAGGTGATGTCGGCCTCGGCGCGGTATCCGCTGGGGCCGGTGTTCCAGACCTTGACCTCGTCACCGGGGCCGTCACCGAAGTTCTCCAGCCGGCCCTCGGTGCCGATGACGGTGTAGTTCCGCCAGTAGTCGGGGGTGAAGTGGCACTGCTGGTAGGCGGCCACGACGCCGTTGTCGAGCTGCATGTTCATCACCGAGACGTCCTCGACGTCCACGATGTGGTGCAGGTCCTTGCGGGCCGTCGGCGGCCAGTCGAACTCGCGCAGCCAGTTCGCCGGGCGCGGGGTGTCCGGCTCACGGCGCGGCAGGTCCCCGTAGACGAGGAGGTCGCCGAGCGCGTTGACGCGGCGGGTGTAGCCGCCGGCCAGCCAGTGCAGGACGTCGAGGTCGTGCGCGGCCTTCTGGAGCAGCAGGCCGGTGGTGCGGGTCCGGTCGGCGTGCCAGTCCTTGAAGTAGTAGTCACCGCCGTAGCCGACGAAGTGCCGCACCCACACGGCCTTGGGCTCGCCGATGTCACCGCGGGCGATGATGTCGCGCATCAGCCGCACGACGCCCATGTGGCGCATGTTGTGCCCGACGTACAGCCGGGTCCCGGTCTCGTACGCGGCGCGCAGGATGTTGTCGCAGCTCTCGACGGTGATCCCGAGCGGCTTCTCGACGAAGACGGCCTTGCCGGCCCGCAGCGCGTCGATGGCGATGGTCTCGTGGGTGTCGTCCGGGGTCGCGACGATGATCGCGTCCAGGTCGTCCCGGCCGAGGAGCAGCTTGTAGTCCTCGACCGCGACATCGGTGCCGAACCGCTCGGCCTCGCGCCGGCGCACCTCGGGGTCGAGGTCGCAGACGGCGGTGATCGCCGAACCCTGTCCGGGGTGGTGGGCGGACGTCGCGATGGACCGGCGCAGGCCGAGCCCGATGACGCCGAGTCGCAGGTCTGACACGGGGGTCCCTTCTGTCTGTACGGGTGGTGCCGGTGGTGCGGGCGGAGACTGTGGTGCGGGCGGAGACTGCCGACTGCGGCTACTTGCCGGCGAGCGAGGCCTCGAACTCGGCGCGCATCTTGCCGCCGCCGGAGCGCCACTTGCGCAGCTCCTCCTTGTGGGCGGAGATCGGCCCCCGGCCCGCGATGATGTCCTTCTGGCAGTCGCTCATGGCGGTGGTGAGCGAGGCGCTCTTGCTGGTGGACGTGTCGGAGAAGTGGCCGCCCGTCGGGTCGGTCCGGTTGATCTTGAGGAGCTGGGGCTGCGGCACAGGCGACCGCACGGCCGGGACCGGCGCATCTGCCATCGTCACAGGCACCTCCAGAGCTGATGGAGCAAGGGGGAAGCATCCCGCGATCACGGCGGCGACACACACCGGTGGCGGTGCGGCCGTTACTCCCTCGCGGCGACAGCCACATAGTTCACGACATGCATCCAGATGGCAAGAGTTGTTCATTTCACAGGGGTAATGAACAACTAAGGACATTCGAGCCTGCCGAAGGTCCGATTTGGCCCGTTGAAGCCCGCAATCACGCACGCCAGGGGCATGGAACGGGAGGCGCAGGCGCCTCGATGCGATCACCGGACCTCTTGCCCGCCTGTTGATCGCAGAGCGGGATACATGGACGTGCTTGGCCTTGTACTGATGGGCGCATCACCCACCGATTTCAAGCAACAATCCTCACCGTTCCGAAGCTCGGTGTCAGCTCACACAGCGATGACGGTGACGCCGGCCTCCGTGAAGCGGGCGGTCGCCTCGGGGGTGATCCCCTTGTCGGTGACCAGGAAGTCGACCTGCCCCAGATCGCAGACCCGGGCGAAGGCCCGTTTGCCGATCTTCGAGGAGTCGGCGGCCACGACCACCCGTTGCGCCTGCTGGGCCAGGAGCCGGTTGATGCTGGCCTCGCCCTCGTGGTGGACGTACGCACCGCGCTCGGTGTCGATCGCGTTGACGCCCAGCACGGCGACGTCCAGCGTGATCTCGCCCAGCACCCCGCTGGCCAGCGGGCCCGTCAGCTCGTACGACTGCGGCCTGGCCACCCCGCCGGTCACCACGATCTTGATCTGCGGCCGGATCACCAGCTCATTGGCGATGTTGAGGGCATTGGTGACCACGGTCAGGCTCGGCTGCCCGCTCATCCCGGCGGCGCTGTCACCGACCAGGTCGGAGCGCACCGCCAGCGAACGGGCCACCTCGGTCAGCGTCGTACCGCCGGTCAGCCCCACCACCTCGCCCACCGCCACCAGTTCGGAGACCGCACGGCCGATGGCCTGCTTCTCGGGGGCGTGGCGGCCGGTCTTGTAGCGCAGGGCCAGTTCGTAACTGACGCCGTGCGCCACCGCGCCACCGCGGGTACGGGTGAGCAACTGCTGCTCGGCGAGCTGATCCAGGTCGCGGCGGATGGTCGCGGCCGAGACATCCAGCGTCGTGGCGGCGTCCTCGACGTCCACCCGGCCGTTCTTACCGACGAGTTCCAGCAGCGCGTTCCACCGGGCATCCCTGGACAAGGCAACTCTCCTTACGAGGCCGGGCTTCGGGCACCCATCCCCTTGGGTACGGTCACCGGACACGCGCAAGCGTCGCACAAGGCTCCGCCCAGTCAAGCCTTCTGCAAACAGAATGCTTGATAATGCTCGTACATCGCGTATAACGTGCGGAAACGAGCATCCCACTACGAGTACGGAGTGCAAAAGTGTCATTTGTCGAGATCGAGACAGCCAGTCAGCCGGAATGCTGGCGTCGCGCCGCCGAGCTGGCCCAGACGCAGTCGGCCGCTCTGCCCGCCACCGGCGAGCGCATCGCGGTCGTCGGCTGCGGCACCTCGTTCTACATGGCTCAGGCGTACGCCGCACTCCGCGAGGAGTCCGGTCAGGGCGAGTCCGACGCCTTCGCCGCCTCTGAGTTCCCGTTCGGCCGCGGCTACGACCGGGTCGTCGCCCTGACCCGCTCGGGAACCACGACCGAGGTGCTGGAACTGCTCGACCGCCTGCGTGGTGCCACCCGCACAGTGGCCATCACCGCCGACCCGAACACCCCTGTCATGACGGCCGCCGACGACGTCGTCGTGCTCGACTTCGCCGACGAGCAGTCCGTCGTGCAGACCCGGTTCGCCACCACCCTGCTCACCCTGCTCCGCGCCCACCTCGGTCTGCACACCGAGGACGTGGTGCGCGACGCGGAGACCGCGCTGGCCGAGCCTCTGCCCGAAGGCCTGGTGGACTGCGCCCAGTTCACCTTCCTCGGCCGCGGCTGGACGGCCGGGCTCGCCAACGAGGCGGCGCTGAAGATGAAGGAGGCGTCGCTGTCCTGGACCGAGTCGTACCCCGCGATGGAGTACCGCCACGGTCCCATCAGCATCGCCACCACCGGCACCGCGACCTGGATGTTCGGCACCGCCCCCGAGGGGCTCGCCGAGCAGGTGCTGGCGACCGGCGCCCGCTGGGTGGAGAGCGGCCTGGACCCGCTGGCCGAGCTGGTGCGCGTGCAGCGTCTGGCCATCGCCCGTGCCGCCGCCCGCGGCCTGGACCCGGACAGCCCCCGTCACCTGACCCGCTCGGTCGTGCTCACGGACGCCTGACCGGCTGATGCACATCGTCGAGCGCAGATTCAACGATCCCGGCGAAGGCGCTCGCGAGGCTGCTCGCAAAACCCCTCATGAAGCCCCTCACCAAGGCGTTCGCGAGGGGTTTCTCGCAAGGCCCGCGGGCGGGGCCGAGGTCGGGGTGCTCGTGCTCTCCGGGTCCGGTGGGCGCATCGAGGACGAGCGGTGCAGGCTGCTGGCCAGGGAGGGCATGGCCGCCCTGTCGATCCGCTGGTTCGGCGGTGCCGGACAGCCGCCGGGCATCTGCGAGATCCCGCTGGAGACGTTCGAGTCCGCGATCGAGGTGCTCCGCGCGGGCGGCGCGCGGCGGATCGGCGTCCTCGGCACGTCCAAGGGCGCGGAAGCCGCGCTGCACCTGTCCGTGCTCCTGCCTGGTGCCGACGCCGTGGTGGCGCTCTCCCCCACCTCTCTGACCTGGGCGAACGTGGGCCCCGGCGAGGACGGGCAGACCCGGCCGTACCGGTCCTCCTGGACCTGGCGCGGTGAACCGCTGCCGTTCGTCCCCTACGACGACTCCTGGGCACCGTCGCCCGCACGGACCGCGGGCGATCCCGTCGCCATCCGCGGCTGGTACGAGCGGAGCAGGCGGACGTTCGCCGACCGCGTCGACGCGGCGAGGATCCCGGTGGAGAGGTCCGGCGCCGAACTCGTCCTCGTCGCGGGCGGCGACGACGCGATGTGGCCTTCGCTGCCCTACGCCGAGGAGCTGGCCGCCCGCCGCAGAGCGGCCGGCCTGCCCGTACGGGTCATCGGCGGCCCCGACGCCGGCCACCGTCCGCGACTTCCGGGCGAGGGTCCGGCGCCCGCCTCCGCGCAGTTCCGGTACGGAGGTTCGACCGCGGCTGACACGGCGCTCGGGGCAGCCGCCTGGCCCCACATCCTCGACGCGCTCCGCGGCCCGCGCGACGGGACCGGAGCTCCGTGAGGAGGCCGGCGGTCGTCCGTCCGCCGACCCAACCTCTCGAACGGCATCGCCGCGGTCAGGACTCCTCGAAGTAGGCGTCCAGAACCGCGTCGAGTTCCTCCGCCCACCCCTTGAGGCTGCTCCTGGCCGACGCCTCGACCTCGGCGTTGAACCACCGGCGGGTCGACATATGGACGGTGACGGTGAACCGGCGGCCGAACCGGGGCATCTTCACCTCGACCGCGCCGATCTCGTCCCACCGGAACTCGGCCTCCTGGTCGTCCAGCCGGAACCGGACTCCCTCATGGTCCGCGGTGATCGACCCGCGACGGTCACTCACCTCGAACGAGGGCCCGTCCGGTGCCGCCTTCTCGTCCGCCGCCGGGGCCGCTGCCCCGTCGGCCCCGGCCTCCGCGCCGTCTTCGTCCTCGGGAGCGACGGCGTCGGCCGCCCGCTCCTCCGCGCCTTCAGGCTCCGGCCGTTCCTGCTCCGCCTGTTCCGGTTCTGTCTGCTCCAGGTCTGCCTGCTCCAGGCTCGTATCCGGTTTCCTGGCCGTGACGGGGGCCGTGAGACCGGGGATGAACGCCGGGTCTGTCCCTGCGGCGTATCCGGGCTGAGTGTTCGGATCTATGCGCTGCTCCACGGCGGGCAGTATGGCCGACGAACCTGTGCCGGGCCAGCCAGGGACGCTCGTTCGAGCGGCCATGCCGCCCCGGACCTGCGGGTTACGACATCGCTCCCCGCGCCGCCAGGAGTTCGCTCACGCGGTCCAGCGGCAGCGCCGGGACATGGTGTCCGGCCCGGCCGGTCATCGCCTGCGCGCCGGTGAGCACATTGAGCACCGCCTCCTCCACCGACTCGACCACCGCGCCGTAGAAGGGGTCCATCCGGCCCCAGGGCACGAAGCGCATCGACTCGTACGGCGCGCTGCCGTCGCCCTCGGGGAACGTACTGGTCAGCGCGGACGGGTTGGCCGTGGAGAAGGCCAGGAACAGGTCTCCGGAGAAGTGGCTGCCGGTGGTGCCGGTGCGGGCCAGGCCGAGCGTCACCCGACGGGCCAGCGCCTTGCACTGGCCCGGCAGCAGTGGGGCGTCGGTCGCCACCACCACGATCACCGAGCCCGCGCCGGGCGGCACCGGGCGCTCGCCGTCGGGCGCCGCCTCGGGGGCCGGCGCCCCGACCGGGTCGGACAGTTCGCGCCCCACCGGCACGCCGGCCACCACCAGTTCGCGCCGTGCGCCGAAGTTGGCCTGGACGAAGACGCCGACGGTGTACCGGTCCTCGCCGTACTCCACCACGCGCGACGCGGTGCCCGAGCCGCCCTTGAAGCCGTAGCAGCGCATGCCCGTTCCGCCGCCGACGCATCCTTCCTCGACCGGGCCGGACGCCGCCGCCTCGATCGCGGCCGCCGCGTGGCGGGACTCCACGGCCGGGCCGTGGATGTCGTTGAGATGGCCGTCCCAGGTCTCCGTGACGACCGGCAGCAGCCACTCCGGCGCCATGCCACGGCAGTTGGCGCGCACCCACTCGACCACGCCCCGGTGCACGGGGCCGACCGCGTATGTGTTGGTGATGACCACCGGAACGGCCAGCGAGCCGGTCTCCTCGATCCACGCGGTCCCGGTCATCTCACCGTTGCCGTTGAACGAGTGCCAGCCGGCCGCGCAGGGCGTGCCCACACCGTCCCGGCCGCGCGGCAGCAGCGCGGTCACCCCGGTGCGTACGTCGTCGCCGTCGACGAGGGTGACGTACCCGACCTCGACACCGGGCACGTCCGTGATCGCGTTCCACGGCCCCGGCTCACCGGTCAGGGAGATGCCCAACTCACGTGCCCGCCTGCGCTCTTCGCCCGGGTGATCTTCGCTCATGCGGACAGAGGTTACGGGAACACCCACTCGCCGGACGAGACCCGCGACGCCATCCTTCCCAGTCGCTCAGAACCCCGTTCCCCGCGGAGCGCCGGGGGTGTTCTCGACGACGATCGCGGTCAGCAGCAGACCGCCCTCGGCCAGCCAGCGGCCGTGAAAACCCGTGGGGAACGCCGGCTCCGGGTCGGAGAGCAGCAGTTCGGCGGTGAAGCTGCCGTCAAGGCGGAGCTCGATGTCGGCCTCCTCGAAGCCCAGCCAGCGGCGGGTGAGCGGGAACCATGCCTTGTACACGGCCTCCTTCGCGCTGAACAGCAGCCGGTCCCAGTGGATCCCCGGGTGCTCCAGGCGCAGTTCGCGCTCACGCCGCTGCTCCGTCAGCAGTGCGATGCTGCCGTGCACATCGCCGGGCAGCGGCGCGTCCCCTTCCGCGTCGATGCCAACGCTGAGCACATCCGCCCGGTGGGCCACGACGGCGGCGCGGTAGCCGGTGCAGTGGGTCAGGCTTCCGACCGTGTTCTCCGGCCAGAGCGGGGCACCTCGTTCGCCCTTGAGGATGGGGACGGGAGCGATGCCCAGCGATCCGAGGGCGCGGCGGGCGCAATGACGCGTCGTGACGAACTCCCTGTGCCGCTTCTCCACGAAGCCGCGGGTCAGCTCCTCCTCAGCGGGCAGGAGTACGGCATCGGGCAGGTCGGAGAACGCCTCTGCCACCGCTACTTGGGACGGCAGAATTTTCTCGATCATGATCTCCCCCTACCGGCTGGACGCCCCCATCCTGCCTGGTGCCGCGGGATCTCCCCACCGCCCGGTGGCAGGAACGCCGACTTCACGGTGTTGCATCGGCCACAATGCCGTCGTGAGCGGCCTCTTCGGCGTCCCATGCGTTCACGGGGCGTCGGCCGACGCCTCGCGCAGGGCGGTGGCGACGGACTCCAGGACTTCGATGGGGCGCAGCAGGTCCCCGTAGCCGATCGGTGGCCTGCCCGTGCGCACCATCTCCAGGAACGCTTCGAGGCCGGGTACGCAGTAGTCCGCGCCCGGGGTGAGGGTCTGCTGGACCATGCTCTCCCGGGTGAACGTCATTCCATGGAAGGGGATCTGATCCGTGCCGCCCGGCCTGACGAAGTTCACGACGACGCGGGTGCCGCCGGCGGTGAACGACGCGATGACCGTGGTGTCGGTGACGTCCGTGCGGACGCCGGAGATCTCACCGGGGGCGAGCCGGAGGGCGATGTCGACCGCGTGAATGCCGTAGAAGAAGATCCCGCCGTGGCCTCCGGCGGGGTCGGCGGGCCCGGACACAACGACCAGGTACGGCTGTTCACCCGGCGCCGACCGGGCCACCAGAGCGTCGGTGTCGGGAATCCAGCGGAGCGCCGAGGACGAGGTGAGCGGCGCGTCATGGGCGCGGGCGGTGTCGATCATGGCGCGGGCGTCCGCGACGGTGCGGGCGAGGGGCTTGTCGACGAAGACCGCAAGGCCCTCGGCCAGGAAGGGGATCGCCTGGTCACGGTGGTGCGCGCCGTCCCG
This sequence comes from Streptomyces sp. NPDC006510, assembly GCF_040611955.1. Taxonomy (NCBI): domain Bacteria; kingdom Bacillati; phylum Actinomycetota; class Actinomycetes; order Kitasatosporales; family Streptomycetaceae; genus Streptomyces; species Streptomyces sp. NPDC006510. Next base: position 14,553 of record NZ_JBEXPH010000019.1, read on the forward strand.
GTCCGCGACGATGACGGCGTCGACCAGCCCGAGCAGACCGATGGGCTCGTCGACGATCCGCGCGATCCCTCCGGTGGCCGCCAGTGTGTCGTTGCGCCGGCCACGCCCGCCGCTGAGAGCCACGACGCGTGCGTCGCCGCCGGCCTCCTCGACGTTGAGGTGACGGACGATCTGGTCGACATGGCTGTTGTCGGTGCCGACGATCCCGATGCGCATCCTGGGAGCTTCCCTTCGAGGTGACGGCCCGTCGCACCCGGTTGACCGGAACCCGGCGGACGGGGGTTGGCGGCCCGGTCGGCGCGGCGCGGCGCGGGATCGAGTTTCCCACAGGCGTCCAGCCACCGGCAGGCCGGTCGAAGGGCAGGCCAGGGGCCCCTGCCGAGCCGCCCGTGCCCTTGCTTCACCGAAATCGGCCTCCGGCTCGATTCGACGGAATGGGATGAATGGCGACGCTTTCGATCAATGCGCTTTCGATCAATGAACCATTTTGAGGAGATATTGCGCACCCATTTCAAGCCGTTTCGAACCCGGAGATGGTTCGGCTGACTCTTCGCATCCAAACCCTCACGGATTTCACTCGCCCTGTGCCAGCATGAAGCCTCCGGAACCGAGCGATTCGAGAGGGGGCGCAGTCGGTGCTGCGGGGCGGACCGGCCCGGCCCGGCGAACGGAATCCGGCGCGGTGGCCCCGTTCCCCGGGGAACCTCCCGGCGCATGACTCCGCGCAGCGGCAGCAGGGCCTTCGGGCGATGGGCGAGTCGATGGCGAGCCAGGTCACCGCGGTGGCCCGAGCGAACCTCGGCGGCGTGCTGGCCGGCCAGGGCAAGCTGGACCGGGCCGAGGAGGTACTGCGCTCGGTACTGGCCGGCGGGCAGTCCCACGCGGTGCCGCTGGCCCAGGTGGGCCTGGGCGAACCGCTGATGGTACGCGGGCGAGGAGGCCGAGCAGATCCTGCGGGAGCTGAACAGCGCCGGGAACCTGCCGCTGACCTCGTACGCGAAGATCCTGCTGGCCGTCGTGCCGCACCCGCAGGGCCGTATCGAGCAGGGGATGGCGCTGCTCCACGAAGCAGCCGCTTCCGGCCACCCCAACCACGGACCGCGGGCGACCTGCGGGCTCGGCGAGTGGTACGCCCATCAGGGCGATCGCCACCGCGGAGTGGTTCGAGCGCGCGACGCCCGCCGCACGCCGGGCGGCCCTGCTGAGCGGTGAGGTGTCGGCAGGCCGTACAGAGTGACGGCGAGCCACGCGTCGGCGCGACCAGTACCACCGAACCGTGGGCGGACCTGTGCATTTCACGCCATTGACCAGCCGGTTTCGGCTTGGGGAGCCCGGCTGTCAATGGCAGGCGATAGCGTCGTCGATTCGTGTGTGCATCACACGAGGGATCCAAGGGGGACAGCGCACGTGAGCACCACCCACACCCAAGCGACCGCCGGGTATCGCATCAGTCTCGTGGACGAGGATCCGCTGCGGGCCCGGCGGGAAGCCCGCGAACTCCTCGCAGCCCTCACCGACGACGATCCACGGGCCGCTCTCGACATCCCGCGTCAGCACACCGCTGCCGACACCGACAAGGGCGGGCCGGTCGCGGACCTGATCGGCCTGGTGTTCAGCGGCGGCTCCCTCGTCGCCGCCGGCATCCAGATCTGGTTGGCACGAGTGCCGCAGCGGACCGTCGTCGTCACCCGGCCCGACGGCACGACGCTCCGTGTCTCCGGCAGAGAGGCCCGCGCCGACGACCGGCTGATCGAGCGGTTCCTCAGCGGCGGCAACAGTGGCGAGGCGAACGCGGACGAGGACGGACCGGGCGCGGAGTGAGCCAGAACGACCGGTACGCCATGCTGATCGGCGTATCCACGTACGACAGCGACCGCTACCACGATCTCCCGCCTGTCCGGGCCGATCTCCATTACATGCAGGCCGTGTTGGAGAGCACCGAGATCGGCATGTTCAACGACTGCGCCATGGTCCCCGAACCGACCCGCGCAGAAATGTTGCACGCCATCGAGGAGTATCTGGAGGCGCGGCAACCCAGTGAGACGGCCTTGCTCTACTTCAGCGGCCACGGGGAGTTCTGCGAGGCCGACGGACAGCTGTACTTCCTCACTCGGGACGCCGACCCGGACGACCTGCCCGGTACGGCTGTCCCCGCCGAGTTCCTGGAGCGGATGCTCCAGTCCTGCCGGGCCTCCTCGAAGGTCGTGCTGCTTGACTGCTGCTCCAGTGGATCGGTCGTCCAGGGGTGGACGGCCAAGGGTTCGGCGGACACCGGCGACCGGCCCGCGCCCAGCACCCTGCTGCGGCCGACCGGCGTCTACTTCATCACCGCCTCCGACGCCCTCCAGGCAGCCTCGGCGATGGCCCCTGAAGGCTCCTCGCTCGGCACCTCGCGGTTCACCGGTGAGATCGTTGAGGGGCTGCGAAGCGGTCGGATCAAGGACGGCGGCTGGATCACTCCGGACGACCTGTTCGAGTACCTGACCGCGCAGATGGTACGTAAGGGAGTACCCGAGGAGCAGCGCCCGACGAAGTCCACGTTCCGCGCGACGCGCTCCCTGCCCCTGGCGCGCTCGGTGGCCCGGTCCGTGAACCTTCCTTCTCCGCTCGGCAACGGCTCCGCCGGGGCGGCACCGCCCTCCCACGCCCTGCTGAAGGCTCGACAGCTCGCCGACCAGGACACCCGGGACGGCATCGACCGGCAGCGGCTCCTGCGCTACTACGCACACTGTCTCGGCGCGCAGGCGGCTTCCGGCATGCTGCCCGACCGGGACGGCAGCCGAGGGTCCGCATACTTCCTGCTGGGCCAGGGCTCGGAGACGATCCAGTCCGGTCTCGGGTCCGGAATTCGTGCCCCCGCACAGCTGCCCGGGCCGAAGAACAGGGGCGCCCAGGTGGAGAGGGCGGGAACGCAGGAGTACTGGTACGGATTCCCCGCGGTCACGCTCCCCGAGCACGGGGACGGCCGTCGGAGGGCGGCGGTGCGGATCGCGCCTCTGCTGATCCAGCCGATGGAACTCGCCCCCGACGAGAACGGCCAGGATCTGCTCCGTCCGAGCGGAGTGCCGTCCTTGCACACCGGTGTGGTCACGGAGTTGCTCGCCGACGACGATGCCGCGGACCTCATCGCGCACTGGCAACCGACCTGGCAGGAGGGCAACGGCGCCCAGATGGTCAAGGCCGTACGGGAACTCCTGACGGCGCTCGGACTTCCCGAGCTGGAACCCCTCGACCTGTCCGCGCTCAGCGACCGTTCCGTCATGGACTCGCTGCGGCCCGGTGCGCACAACGCCGCCGTTCTCCTCGCTCCCTCGGGCGTGGAGCGCCTCGCGACCGAAGCCCTGGTGGACAACCTGCTCCAGATCTCCGCCCGGAGCGGGCAGATCCCCGGCACGGCGCTGGACGCGCTCCTCACGGGCGGGGGCGGCGGTGGCGATGCCCCTCGTGCCGGGTCGGCGGTCGTGGTGGCTCCGGGGCCGTGCAACGAGAGCCAGGAGCAGGTGGTTCTGTCGGCGATGACGCATCCGCTGACCGTCTCGACCGGACCTCCGGGGACGGGAAAGAGTGAGGTCGTGACCGCAGTGGTCACCACGGCGGTCGCCGCCGGGCAGTCCGTGCTCGTCGCCTCCACGAACAACGAGGCCGTGAACGTGGTGGCCGAGCGCTGCGACGCCATCTCGCCCGGGCTGCTCATGCGAACCGGTAACGCCGAAGCCCTGGAGCGCGAGGCCGCGAAACTGGAGTCGCTGCTCGCCCGGCCCGTCGAGGCCACGGCTCGCGGCTCGGCGACAGTGGCCGGTGACCTGCGCAACCGCCATGCCCGAGCCGCCGCACACCGGGCGGAAGCCGCCCGGCTGGTCGGTGAGGAGGCACAACTCCTTGAGCTGCTGCGGGACCGGGCCCGTCGGGCGGAGGAGCTCGGGCTTCCCGTGGAGCTGCTCGAAGGGGCGTGGGCCGGGAGCGGGGCCGTGCCGGCCCGATGGGAGGAGCGTGCGCGGCAGGCAGCCGCCGCCCGATGGTTCATGTTCGGCCGGTGGCGCAGAGGGCGGGCCCTGTCCGCTTTCGTTGCCTCGTCCGGGGATTCGGTGGCGAGCGCCTGGCCGTCCTGGGCCACGGAGCGGCCAGTGTCGCCCGAGCTCCTGCTCGCCCTGGCAGCGGCCACGGCCGTGGAAGGGCAGCTCCGGGAGCTCGTACCGCAGCACCTCGCCAGGGACGAGGAGGCGCTGAAGCGTGCGCGGCTGGAGAGCAGCGCAAGTCTGTCGGAGGCCTCCGGTGAATTGGCCGTGGCAGTGGCCACCGAGGCCGTGATCCGTGGCCGTTCCCTGATGAGCCAGCGGCTCCAGGCCCTGCGCCGGCGCTCCGGCTTCCAGAAGAGCCAGCGAAACCTGATGGCACACCTGAAGGGCTGGGCCATCAGCACTCACTCGGTGCGACAGCTCGAACTCACCCCGAAACTCTTCGACCTCGTGGTGATCGATGAGGCGAGCCAGTGCTCGATTCCCTCCGTGCTGCCGCTGCTCTTCCGGGCCGAGCGAGCGCTGATCATCGGCGATCCCATGCAGCTTGGACACATCCCGGGGATCACCGCCGAGCAGGAGCGTCAGGCACACGTACGGGCTGGGCTGAGCGCAGCGCAGCTGGAGGACCACCGCCTCACGTACCACGTCTACGCGTCGTACCACGCGGCCGCCCAGCACGGCGAGGCGGCTCTGCTGCTCGACGAGCACTACCGGTGCCATCCCCGGATCGCGGACGTCGTCAACGGCTACTGCTACGCGGGGCAGTTGCAGGTGCTCACCGACGTCCGGAACCAGGTCCCGGCGCTCGACCCCGTGGGGGCGGCCGACCCGGCCCCGGTGCTGGGATGGGTGGATGTGCCACACGGCGAGTCGGCGCGGGGCGCTAACGGTCAGTCCTGGCGCAACCCGGCGGAGGCCCAGCAGGTGCGGGAGACCGTGGACGAGCTGCTCGCCCGGCTGCCCGAGGGCGCGACGGTCGGGGTGGTGACACCGTTCAAGGCCCAGAAGGAGTCACTGGCGCGGGCGTGGGCGGATGACGATCGCGTACGGGTCGGCACCGTGCACGCCTTCCAGGGCGGGCAGCGTGACGTCATGGTGCTGAGTCCGGTCGCCACCGGCAACACTCCGCCGCGTACGACGCATTGGGTGGCCGGCCAGGTCAACCTGTGGAACGTCGCGGTCACCAGGGCGAAGTCGCAGTTGATCACGGTGGGGAGTCATGCCTTCTGGCAGGGCCAGGCGGGGCTCCCGGCGCTGCTCGCGGAACGGTCGGAGGCTCTGGGCGCTCGGTCCTCCACGGTCCCCGACGCGATCTCGGGGACGGAACCGCCGACCGGCTTTCACGAAGAGCTCACGGACCGACTTCAGCAGTATCTCGGCGAGCGCGGGTTCACCGATCTCGAACGTGCGGCCGTGGTCGGCGGGCACAGCGTGGACGTGCTGTTCACCACGGACGTGGGAAACACCGCGGTACTCATCGACGCCGGCCCGGCCCACGGCCTTGATCCGGCCCGGTATCTGCGGCTCATGCACGCGCGCGGTGACCTGCTGACAGGGCTGCCGTCCGGCGGCTCCGGGGCGAAGCCGGGTGCGGTGACCCGGACGGTCCGTGTGCCGGCCTGGCGGATCATGGCCGGGGCCGCGATGGTGGAACCGCTTCTCCCCTGAAGCGGTGTCGCGGACCGGCACAGCGGGGCCGGTGTCAGGAAGCGCTGTTCTGAGGAGGTCAGAGGTCCGGTCAGAGGTCCGGACGGATCTTGCCACCGACGTGCGCGATGCGGATCTTTCCCTCTTCCCCGATGAGCCGGAAGTGGATACGGCCGGCTCCGGGGGTGAAGCGGGCGTGGAGATGGAATGTCTCCCACTGCCCGTCGTCCTCGAACCGGCACACCCGCTTGCGCGTCTCGCCCTCCGGAGTCACCCTGGTCTGCCATTCCGGCTCGGCCGTCGTGACCGGGTCCCATGCTGCGGTCGCGGCATCGAGCCGCTCCAGGCAGCGCCTTACGGGCACGACCCAGCGCGGGTCGAGGTCGCAGAGCTGGGCCTCGGTGCGGGGCAGGAACTGAAGGCTCGGGTACAGGTCGGCCTTGCGTTCCCAGATCTGGTGGCCGGTGGCCGCCCTGGCCAGGCTCGACTCCCTGATCCAGCCGAGGTGTTCGTCAACGTGCGGCGGGGCCGAGATGTGCCGGACGTCGACACTGTCGTGCTCGAACTCCAGGGACCCGTCGTCGAGTTCGACGAGTTCGCTGCGTTCGAGACCGACGGCCGATGTCTGCCACTCGTGGGCGACCGGAAGGCTGACCGCGATGCCGTCCATGAAGTGCGCGGCGCCCAGAGCCAGGGCCTCCTCGCCCTCGTGCCGGTATTCGAGACCACCGTCGGCGTCCGGCGCCGGGTAGACGCTGCGGACCGGGGATCTGTTCCGCAGGCTCAGGAGGCGCTGCCAGCGGACGTGGTTCTTCGGGCTGGCTCCGATCCACTTGCCGATCGGGTAACCCTCCGCGATTTCCAGCGACTTGAGCTCGACCTCGCTGACCAGGGCGGTCTCGCCCGGGTCCTCCCTGGCCACGGCGCGCACCGCATCGACGAGGCCTGCCATGGCCGCATCGGCACGGGCCAGGTCGCAGGCGGTGGCACAGGACTTCTCGTTCAAGAACAACAGCGGCACACTCTTCCCCCCTCGATTTCCGGCGACTTTCCGTCAGTCCAGCAGCTGATCCAGCAAGTTCTCCCACTCGTCGAAGAACCCTTCGGGCCACTGGGCGAGCATGCCGTCCTTGTCGACGCGGGGGCTGATGACCTCGGCGCCCGAGCCGTTGCCCCGGAAGAAGTGGATGACGGCGTCGTCCGGCCGCAAGCCCCCCCGTTTGACGGCGAGGCGGACGCCGTTGAGGACGTGGTCGCTGTGGGTCTCGACCACCAGTTGCGCCCCGGTGGCGGCGGCCGCGGAAATCAGAGCCGCCATCCTGCTCTGCCCCTTGGGGTGCAGATGAGCCTCGGGATTCTCCAGCAGGATCAGGCTCTCGGGGGTCGCGGTGAGGCAGGCGACCACGATCGGCAGGGCGTACGTGAGACCGAAGCCGACGTTGGTGGGGCGGCGACGGCGGGTGGCGTTGATACCGGCGGTGCCGCCGAAGCCGTAGGAGAGGCGGACGAAGTCGGTGCCCTCGATCGCGGAGGTCTGGAGGTTCACGCCGGGGCAGAGTTCCTGCATCCAGGCGACTGTCTGGTCGAGGAGTTGAGGGGAGGTCGCGCCGGGGTGGCGGAGCGGGCCGTCGGGGATCTCACGCTCGGCATTGTGACGGAGGTAGTTGACAGTGTGTTCGCCTCGCACACCGAGGAAGCCGCGGTCGATGGCGATCTGACGGGAACGCGGGTAGGTGACCGCAGGGGTGATGCGGTCTGCGTGGAGGTACTGGAAGGGCTCCCGGAGCAACGATCGGAACGCGGGGAAGTCATAAGCCTCCATCACGTCCTCGTCGGGCTGCCCGAGATCGTAGCGGGCGATGAACCGACTGGGCAGGTTGTCCGCTTCGACCACGAAGCCCACCACTGGAGCCCCGGTTGCGAGCAAGTCGTCCGCAGGGCCGAAATCGTCATGCAGCAGGTCTCGCGCTGTGCCCATTTCGACCAGCTCACCGTTGAGCAGCAGCCCCCCTTCGGGGGACGTCGTTCGATCAGGCCCGAACGACTGGCGAAGCAGGGCGAGGGCCTGGAGAACACTGCTCTTGCCGGACGAGTTCAGGCCGGTGAGGAGGGTCAGCGGTCCCATGGGGAGTTCGAGGCGGCGGAACGCCTTGAAGTTGACCAGCGTGAGTTGGGTGATCACTGTCAGGCGTCTCCGTGTTCGAGGAGGTCTTCGAAGAGTTCCTGCACGGCTTCGAACCGCTTCCGTACCTTCTTGGGGTCGCCGGTGGCCACGGAGATGGACCTTTCGAACTCGGTGTCCTCCATGAGGTCCGCGAAGGCATCCAGTGCGTCCAACTGCCTCAGTCTGTCGTGCTGGAACGGGGCGAGCCCGGCCAGATTCACCGCGACGGTCTCGAACAGGGCCTTGTTGATGGGCGACTTGCGCTGCTGGCCCGAGCGGAACTTGCGGAAGGCATGGACACCGAAGATCGTCTGGGCCGCCGTCATGGCGCTGGTGAACTCGTACCGCAGGTGCTCCTCGTCCGCAGGGTCGAAGCGGTTGATGCGGTGCATGGCATCCGCCAGGAACCCGTCGAAGTCACCGTTGCGGTACCCGTCCGGAGGAGTGAGCCGGAAGGCCACGAAGCGAAGGACCATCTCGCGGTCGGCCATCCGGTCCCCGACCACGCTGTACCCGGTGGCGCTGCGGAACTCCTGGGAATCGGCGAGCTCCGCGAGGAGGGTCCTGGAGCGGCCCGGGATCAGCGCGTGCCGGATTTCCTGCCGGGTGAGGGGCTCGCCCCCGGTGTTGATGCGGGCGAAGACGTTGAACATGACCGGTTCGGGGGTGCCGCGCCTGATGACGTGGACGACGACCTCGGTCTCGCGCAACCGGATCTGGAGCTTGCCGGAGAGGTCGTGGAAGCCCGCCCCCGCGAAGTTGCGCAGGTACTCCAGTCCCTTGAGCCTCAACGGCGGGGCGTCAACCGTCTGGGCATCGAAAAAGCGGGCGATCGAGGTCAGGCGCTGGATGCCGTCAACGATGGCCCAGCTGCCGTCCTTCTGCTCGGCGGCGTAGAAGGACGGGATGGGAATGCGCAGCAGCAGCGACTCGATCAGGCGGCTCTGCTTCTCGTCCGTCCAGATGCCGGCCCGGCGCTGGAAGTCGGGCGCGAGGTCGATCATCTCGTTGCGGAGCCGGGAGATCAGCAGGTCGACCGTGGTGGTGCGGGTCTCGATGTCGATGTGCTCGGGGTCGAAGGGCGAGGTGATCTCGTCGACGCCCTCCTCGACGACCTCCCGCTCGACATCGGTGGGCTGCCCGTCGGAAGTGGTCTCCCGGCCGAAGAGCTCGTCCAGGCTGACGAAGTGCTCCCCCGGCGCCTCCTGGTACCGCTCGTAGACCGACCGCCGGTCCCGTGTTCGTCCCTGGCTGCTGTCCTCCAGCGCGGCCATGTCGCCCGTCGCCCTCGCCCTCGTCTCGTGCCGGGTCGTCTCTCGGTCCTGGCCCTTCCTCACCCTACCGGCCGTGACCCCGCGGTGACGGCCGAGCGCTCGGCGCAGTGGGGGCAGGACGGTGCCGGGTGACTCGGCTCGTCACCCGCCTCCTCGGGTTCCCCGGTAGTGGACGAGCGGCGGTTGCCCTCGGCAAGTGCCGCGATCAGGCGTTCCGTGGTCTCCCGCATGCGCTCGCGGGCGGCGGGCGGGCGCCATGACAATCAGCGTCGCATCCGACACCGACAGTCAGGTCAGGGCGACCTCGCACCAGACGGTCTTGGTGTACGGGTCGCCATCGTTGGTTCCCCAGTGGGTGGACAGGGCCTCCACGAGGAGAAGGCCCCGGCCGGAGTCGAGGTCGGGGCACGGCGGAGGGATCGTGCCGGGAGCGGGTGGGCGGCGCTCGGGATGCGCGTCCGTGACTTCGATACGGAGAGCTGGACCCCCTGGACGGAGGGCGAGCCGCAGGCGGAAGTCGCGGCCTCGCACTCGGCCGTGCCGCACCGCGTTCGTGGCGAGTTCGGCCACGAGGAGCGTCGCCGTCCGGTTGGCCTCGGTGTCGTACGGCCAGCCCCAGCAATGGAGTTCCTCGGCGGCGAGGCGGCGGGCGAGGCGGGCGCCGCGCGGGGTGGCCGAGAGCAGGATGGTGAAGTGGCGGGCGGGAGCGGTGTGTTGCGTGAGCCCGGGGCGGAGTGCCGGTGAGTGGGCAGTATCGCGATTCATGTCACTCAGCGTGGTCGGCCACCTCTACCCTGACCAGTAACGACGGCGGTACGCAGCGTCACTGTCCGGGTGCTGTCCGGCTCTGTCCGGGCGACGTGGCGTTACGCGGTGCGCCGACGAGGAGTTGGGTACGGACGGGGCGACGCGGAGGTGCGCGAACGTGGGTGCGACGGGTCAGACAACGCAGGGCGGCGACGGGACGGAGCCGTACGACAGTGACGACGAGGAGTCGGCGGCCGTACTGCGGACGATCGGCAGGATCGTGAAGACGTGCCGCGAGCGGAAGGGGCTCACCCAGGCCGAGTTGGGGGCGGCCATCGGTTACAGCGAGGAGCAGGTTTCCTCGGTGGAGCGGGGGCGGCGGGCGCCGAGTGAGACGTTTCTGGAGAAGGCCGACAGGGTGTTGGAGGCCGGTGGGCTGATCGCCGGGCTGAAGAAGGATGCGGAGGAGGCTCGGTACCCGAAGAAGGTGCGGGATCTGGCGAAGCTGGAGTCAAAGGCGGTTGAGCTGTGCGCCTACGCCAACTCCGTCGTCCACGGCCTGCTTCAGACGACGGAGTACGCGAGGGCGTTGTACGGGATGCGGCGTCCGCCCTTCACCGAGGAGGAGATTGAGCACCTTGTCGCAGCGCGCTTGGGACGCCAGGAGATCTTCGACCGGCAGCCCGCACCCGTGTTCAGTTTTGTCCTGGAAGAGGTGACGCTTCGCCGTCCGCTCGGGGGCAGAATGGTGATGCGGAAGCAGCTCGAACACCTGTTGGGTGTCGGTCGGCGACGGAACGTGGAGATCCAGGTGATGCCCACGGATCGTGAGGACCACGCCGGCCTCGCGGGATCGCTTCAGCTGCTCCGGCTCGAGGAAGGGGACACCGTGGGGCACAACGAGGTCCAGCTCACCAATCGGCTGATCTCCCACCCCAGGGAGCTCCAGATCCTTGAGATCCGCTATGGCATCATCCGGGCCCAGGCCCTCACGCCCCGTGAGTCGCTGGCCTTCATCGAGAAAGTGCTGGGAGAAACATGATGACCAACCCCTCGACGGGGAACGGTTCCGCGCTGGAGTGGTTCAAGAGCAGCTACAGCACGAATGACGGCCCGGAGTGTGTGGAGGTCGCCTTCGCCCCCAGGACCATCCACGTACGCGACTCGAAGCATGTGCAGGGCCCTCAGCTCGCCTTCGGGCGCCAGGAGTGGGCCGCCTTCGTCTCTTACGCCACCGATCACTGACGCACGACGACCACGCTGACGCCCCGCGTCCGGTTCTGTACCGGGCGCGGGGCGCTGGCGCATCCGGGTCAGGTGGACGGCGGAGTCCACTTGCCCCGGTCGAACGAATCCTTGATCGAACGTGTGGCACGGTCAGGCCACCGGGCGCCCGTCGCGCTCACAAGAGCTCTCCCGCAGGGCACGCAGGGGGTCGTGCGCGATCTGGGGTTCGGCGGACCAGATCCGGGTCGCACGGGTGCCGGGGGTGTAGCTCGGCCAGGACGGATCGAGGTCGCGGACGAACCGCACCCAGGACTCGTGGAGAGCGTCGGCGAGCGGCTGAGGAGGGTGGTCGCCGAGGGCTTCGGGAACGCCGGGAGCGTTCAGGAGATCGAAGGCGAAGGGGAGGTCGACGCAGTGGTGTGCCAGGCCCTCGAAGGCAGGCGCGGTGGCCGGCCATTCGAACTGATAGAGCCAGGTCGGGCGTCCCGTGCGAGCGCGGGCCTCGGCGATCGCGAGGGCGGGAGCACGGAACAACTCGTCGGTGAGGGCCGCACCCAGCTCGGGGGGTTCGATCATGTGGAACTCGTGGGCGGTGAAGCCCAGCATCAACGGAATGTCCGCACCGGCCTCGCCGTCGACGAGTGCCTCGTGCACCGGCTCGGGGACGAGCTCGCCGTCCGCGAAGGGGGCGAGGAGCAGCATCGGCATCGCGTCGCTATCGGGACCCTGCTCGCCCAATCGGTCCTGAAGGTCGAGGAGTTCGTCGTCGGTCAGGTCGCGCAGGGCGGCGGCGGTGGCCGGACGCCAGTACGGGAGGTGAACAGCGCCGACACCTTCTCGGCCATGTCCCGTCCCTGGGGCCGCATGACCGCTCCGGAGACCGAGAGAGCGGCCCGGAAGAGGCCCTGGGCGGCCGGAACCGCGAGCAGGGTCTGGACGGCGCCACCGCCCGCGGACTGTCCGGCGATGGTCACCTTCGCCGGATCGCCGCCGAACGCCGCGATGTTGTCCCGTACCCACTCCAGTGCCGCGATCCAGTCCCGTACCCCCCGGTTGTCGGGGGCATCCTCCAGTTGCAGGAAGCCCTCGATTCCCAGCCGGTAGCCGATGGACACCAGCACCACGCCGTCCCGGTTGAACGCCGCCCCGTCGTACCACGGGCTGGCCGCCGATCCGGCCACGTAACCACCCCCATGGATCCACACGAGGACCGGCAGACCCGCTTCCGGGTCGGCGGCCGGGGTGAACACATTGAGGTTCAGTACCCCCTCTCCCGGGATCGAGGGCTCCGGAATCGTGGTGACCTCGGCGAAGGCACGGCGCTGCGCCGTCGGTCCGTACGCCATGGCATCCAACGGCTCCGTCCAGGGGGCCGGCGGCACTGGGGCCGCGAACCGCAGTTCACCCACCGGGGGCTGCGCGTAGGGAATGCCGAGGAAGCGAAGGGGACGCGGCGCGCGAAGGATCCGCTGGACAGCGGTTTCCCGTCCGTGCCGCCCCGGCCGGAGGATGCGTCGGCGCCCTCCGCCGAGGAGATCGAGGCCGACTTCCTCGACCGGGTTCGCAAGGCTCACGACAACGGCTGGGCAATGGACGACCAGCTGATCGAGCCGGGACTGATCGCCGTCACCCTGCCCGTACGGGACCCGGCCGGCGCGGTGGTCTGCGCGGTCAGCGTGGTCAGCCACACCAGTGGGCACAGTGCGCGGTCACTGGCGGAGCAGGCACTGGCCCCGCTGCACCGCGCGCTCGCCGCCATGGAGGCGGCCCTGGCCTCCCCGACCTCGACCGCCCCGGCGGAGAAGGCCGGAGCGGCGGACCCCTGCGGCGCTCCGTCGCAGACGGAGATGTCCGGCAGCACGCTCCCCGAGGCGGAGCTCGCCACGCGACTCACCCGGGCGGCGACCGAGGCACTGACCCCCGCACGGTGACGACACCCCAGGGACTCCGCGAGGCCGTGGCAGCCACCGCCCGGCGCGGCTACGGATGGGTGGAGCAGGAGCTGGAGGACGGGCTGCGCTCGCTCGCGGCGCCGGTCACGGACGGCGGCGGGCGGGTGGTCGCAGCGGTCAACGTGGCTCTGCACGCCGGCCGGGCCGCCCCGGAGGAGAGCCTGGCCGCCCTGCTGCCGCACCTCCAGCAGACCGCCGCCCGTATCAGCGCCGACCTCGCCGCCGTGGGCCGCTTCTCCCCGCTGACGGCCGTCTGAACGCCCCGGACACGCCCCCGACGGCCGCTCAGTCCCCGTCCGTCGCCGGACGGAGCACCGCCACCGCGTCGAGCATCAGCTCCAGGGCGAAGGGATAGCCGCTGTCGCGCATGTCGGCGGCGAGGAGCGGGAAGGCAGCGGCGATGTTCGAGTGGGTATCGGGCGAAAGCCTCCCGTACACCGCGTGCCAGACCTCCGCGTCTGCCTCCTGGGCCTTCTTCGGAAGGGCGAGCGCGGCGGCGTCCTGGGCGGCGAAAGCGAGGGCCTGGTCGACGAAGGCGTGGTAGATCCGCACCGCGAGGGCGTCCGGGAAGCCTCCGGAGCGGAGAATGCCGAGGATCGTCCCGACGGCCCGGATCTCATGGGGACGCCCTGTCGTACGGTGCACCGCGAGGAGGGCGGCCTGCGGGTTGGACCGGTAGGAGGCGTGAATGCGCAGACCGATCGCGCGGAGGTCGGCCCGCCAGTCGCCGGTGGCCGTCCAGCCCTCCTGCGCACGGCCGATGAGTTCGTCCGCGAGGGCGAGGAGCAGCGCGTCGGTATTGCGGAAGTAGCGATAGAGAGCACTGGGATCCGCGCCGAGTGCGGCGCCCAGTCTCCGTACCGAGAGCGCTTCGGCGCCGTGCTCCGCAACCAGACGCAGCGCGGTCTCGACGATCAACCGTTCCGAGAGGACAGCCCCGCACTTGGTCGGTCTGCGACGCTGTCGTCTGCCTTGGGGTACCACCCGCTCAGCCATGCCCGGACGTTACGTCAACACCATTGACGTGTAAACGGCCGCCCCGCTTCCATGAGGTCCACCGACCCGTCACCTCACGCTCTGGAGCCTCACATGACCACGGCTGACCTGGTCTTCACCCGCGGCCCCGTTCTCACCATGGATCCTGCGCGTTCCCGGGCCACCTCGCTCGCCGTCGTCGGCGAGCGGATCGTGGCCGTCGGCCATGACGAGGTACGCGCGCTCGTCGGCCCCCGCACCGAGGTCGTCGACCTCACCGGGAAGCTGCTGATCCCCGGGTTCCAGGACGCCCACATCCACGCCGTCTCCGGCGGGACGGAGCTGGCCGAGTGCGATCTGACCGGAACCGTTGGGGTCGCGGACTACCTGGCCCGCATCCGTTCGTACGCGGATGCCCACCCGGACCACATGTGGATCACCGGCGGCGGCTGGTCGATGGAGAGTTTCGAGGGCGGGCTGCCCACCCGGCACCTGCTCGACTCCGTCGTCCCGGACCGCCCGGTCCTGCTGTCGAACAGGGACCACCACGGCGCCTGGGCCAACACCAGGGCGCTCGAACTCGCCGGGATCACCGCGGCCACCCCCGATCCCGCCGACGGACGGATCGAACGGGAACCGGACGGCACTCCCAGCGGCATGCTCCAGGAGGGCGCCGCGGCACTGGTCGCCCGACTGGTGCCGGCAAGCACCCCCGCGGACCGGCTGGCCGGCCTCCTCCGGGCCCAGGAACTGTTGCACTCCCTCGGCATCACCGGCTGGCAGGACGCACTGCTCGGTGTGTTCGGCGGCAAACCCGATCCGTCGGACGCCTATGTGACCGCCGCCCGCGACGGCTCGCTCACCGCCCGGGTGACCGGCGCTCTCTGGTGGGACCGGGAGCGAGGGGCCGAACAGCTCGACGAACTGGTCTCGCTGCGCGAGAAGTTGAGCATCGGGCGGTTCCGGACGGGCTCGGTGAAGATCATGCAGGACGGCATCGCGGAGAACTTCACCGCCGCCATGACCGCCCCCTATCTCGACGGCTGCGGCTGCGCCACCACCAATAGTGGGCTGAGCTTCGTCGACCCCGAGGCGCTGCGCGGATACGTCACCCGTCTCGACGCCCTCGACTTCCAGGTCCACTTCCACGCCCTCGGCGACCGCGCCGTCCGCGAGGCCCTCGACGCCGTCGAAGCCGCGGTGGCCGCCAACGGCCACCGCGGCAATCGCCACCACCTCGCCCACCTCCAGGTCGTCCACCCCGATGACCTCCCCCGCTTCGCCCGCCTCGGCGCCATCGCCAACATCCAGCCCCTCTGGGCCGCCCACGAACCCCAGATGGACGAACTCACAATCCCCTTCCTCGGCCCCGAACGCGCTGCCTGGCAGTACCCGTTCGGCGATCTGCTGCGGGCCGGAGCCACCCTGGCCGCCGGCAGCGACTGGCCCGTCAGCAGCCCGGACCCCCTCGAAGGCATCCACGTCGCCGTCAACCGCAGGGATCCCGAGGCCACCGACGAGCGGGTCTTCCTGCCCGAACAGCGCCTCGACCTCACCTCCGCCCTGGCCGCCTACACGGCCGGCTCCGCCCATGTGAACGGCCTCGACGACACGGGCAGTCTGCGCCCCGGCCACCTCGCCGACCTGGTCGTGCTGGACCGGGACATCCTCACCGCGCCCCCGGAGGAGATAGCCGAGGCCAGGGTGGAGCGAACCTATGTCGGCGGCAGGCTCGTGCACTCCGTCTGAGCCCGCCGCCGCGGGGATCAGGCCGGCCCCGTCCGCAACGAGGACGCCCGTACGTCGAGGCGGGTCGGCACGAGCACCCCGGCAGACTCCCGCCGGCCATGCTCCAGGACGGCCACGAGGTGTTCGATGCCGGCCTCCGCGACCTTCCCGGGCTGCAGGCTCAGCGTCGTCACGGGCGGCTCGGTGTGCTCGGCCGTCATGTCCTCGCTCACACAGACGAGGAGCAGATCGCGGGGCACCTCGTAGCCATGGCGGCGCGCTGCCTCCAGAACGAGGGGCGGGCTCGCCTCGGCGACGACGAACAGGGCGTCGGGCCGCTCGCGGTCTCCCTCCCGGTCACCCGCCGCGGACCCCGCCAGAGCCGTCTCGACGGCGCGTACGACCGGTCCGTTGCCGGCGGCCTCGGCTCGTACGACCCGCTCCGGCAGACCGTGCTCGGTGCACCAGTCGCGATAGGCGGCGAGCACCCCCTCTGGAACCGGGTGCTGCTGTCGGGCAGAACGAGCACGGGCCGCCGTGCCCCCTGCTTCCCGAGGTGGCCCAGGGTCTCGCGCACCGCCGCGCCGGCGTCGACGTCCACTGTACGCGGGCCGGATCGTCGAGACCCGGGGCACGGACGAACTGTTCGACCGGCCACGTCACCCGTACACGGCCGGGTTGCTCGCCAGTACCCCGCGCGTCGAACCGGGCGCACCGGCTCCCAGGCCGATCCCGGGCCGCCCCGTCTCCCTCGCCGAGACACCACCTGGGTGTGCCTTCGCCGCGCGGTGCGCCCACGCGCTGCCGCGCTGCTTCGAGGAGGCGCCCGCACTTGCGCGGTTCGGCGACGGTCTCGCCGCATGCCACCGTGCCGACGAAGGGATCACACTGTGACCGCCACGCTGAACGGACTCGTGGTCGAGGGCCTGTGCAAGCAGTACGGGAACCACACGGCCGTGGACGGCGTGTCGTTCACCCTTGCACCAGGAGCCTCCCTCGCCCTGGTCGGAGAGTCCGGGAGCGGCAAGACCACGACGGTCCGCATGCTCGTCGGCCTGGAACGCCCGGACGACGGCACCATCCGCCTGGACGGCCGGGACCGTTCGGCGCGGGCTCGCAACCGGGCCGAACGGCTGGCCCGGGCCCGGGAGATCCAGATGGTCTTCCAGGATCCGTACCTGTCGCTGGACCCGCGGGTGGGGGTGGCCGACTGCGTGGACGAAGTACTCCGCCTCCACACCGAGTTGGACGCCGCCGCCCGGCGGTCGCGGGTCGTCGAGCTCCTGGAACAGGTCGGCCTCGGCGAGCGCGAGGCCGCTGCCCTGCCCCGGCATCTCTCCGGCGGGCAGCGTCAGCGCGTGGCCATCGCGCGTGCTCTCGCGGTGCAGCCCCGGGTTCTCGTCCTCGACGAGGCGGTCGCGGCACTCGACGTATCGATCCAGGCCCAGATCCTCGATCTTCTCACCACGATTCGCCGTGAGGAGGGGATCGGCTACCTCTTCGTCACCCATGACCTCGCCGTGGTCCGGCACATCGCGGACGAGGTGCTGGTACTCAGGTCGGGAAGGGTCGTGGAGGCCGGCCCGACCGCCCATGTACTGGACACCCCGGAACACCCTTACACACGTCTGCTGCTCGACTCCGTGCCCCGGCGCGGCTGGGACCCGGACCGGGCGGTGGCGGGGCGCCGAGCGCTCGACTGACCGACACGGGTACGGAACCCGACCACCGCACTCCCGCCCGGCCGACGCCCATCCCGACGCCGGCAGGATCCACCCGTCCCCGTGTCGGGTGGTCCTTGTTCGGCGGGGAGGCCGGGCTCCGTGCACATGACGTGGACTTCCGCCGGTCTGCCATGGGGCGAAGTAGTCGCAGACGCTCTGACGCAGCGGAAAGTCGTGAGGCAGGCAGCGCCGGGCCGGGCAGTGGTATGTCAGACCAATGGGCGCTTCGCGCATGTGGCTGAGCATGACCGCTTGGCACCACGAATGCGGGCCCCACGATCCGCACTACCCGCCCTTGCCCGTCTTCACGTCACCCGCTGCTCGCCCCGCCCCTGGACCGCCTGGACGAGCTCGGACCGCTCCCGACAGCATCACCGTCCACCTGGACGCCGGCTACGAATCCGACAGGACTCGCGCCCTGCTCGATGAGCGCGGCCTGCACGGTCGAATCGCGCACAAGGGCGAGAAGGCGCCCATCCAGGCAAGCCAGAGGCGGCACGTGGAGCGCACCCACGCCTGGCAGCGGCACCAGCACCGCCGTACGCCGGAACTCCCCCAGCAACACAGCAAACTCACGCCGAGCCACCACCGCCAGATCACGCTCCGACGCCACGGCAGGGACCGGTTCCAGTGCCTCACACGGTGCCATCGGCGCCTCGGGAGCAGGCCAGTCCACCAAGTCAGCGATCTTCGAACGCCGAACAGGCGGCTCCGCTACGTCATCCCCGTTAGCGAACACGCGCCGAATGCTGTCACGGCACGCTTTCCAAGAGCAACGAACAAAAATGGCCAGCCAGTCATGGCCAGGACCCGGCCCAGCTCCACCCACGCACAGGTAGGCCCGCAAATACCCATCGGAAATGGTCCCCCGAGCCCCTGGACCCTCGTTCGCTCCGAAACCCCGCAAAGAGTGACGCACCGGAGCAGCTGGGCCAGAGCCTCGGAGCAAGCGTCATCCGAGCGTCAAGAATCTTCAAGCGAGGCCCTGAAATCGTCGCCGCTGTCGCTGCATCCACCAGGGAATCGCAGGTCAAGCCACCCCCAGGGTCAGCCTGTCCGCTCGATCCAGTGCACGTAGGGAAACAGGTCGAGCGACCCGTTCCGGCAACAAACTTGCAGGTCAGGAACCCTTGGCCGCCGGTTCGAGGATCGCCACGCACTCCACATGATGCGTCATCGGAAACAGATCGAACGCCCGCAGCGTCCGCACCTTGTACCCGCCCTCCCGCAAGTACGCCAGGTCCCGGGCCAGGGCCGCCGGGTCGCAGGCCACGTAGGCGATGCGGCGGGCGCCCAAGGCGACCAGTTGCTTGACCGTGGCCTTGCCGGCGCCTGCGCGCGGCGGGTCGAGGACGATCAGGTCGCACTCGGTGATGCCGGTGCGCGGGAGGACCTGGTCGACCTTGCCGTGTTCGATGCGGACCCGGTCCAGGTCCTTCAGGTTGTGGCGGGCGTCCTCGACGGCGCGCTTGCCGGACTCGATGCCAAGGACGGCGCCCTTTTCGCCGATGCGCTGGCCGATGGCACCGGCGAAGAGGCCGACGCCGCAGTAGAGGTCGAGGGCCATGTCGTTCTTGCGGGGCAGGAGGCCCTGCATGACGGCGCGGACCAGGGTGTTGGCGGCCTGCGGGTGGACCTGCCAGAAGCCGCCGGAGCCGACCCGGTAGGTGCGGTCGTCGGCGCGCTCGCGGACGAAGGCGCGGCCGTGCACCCGGTGGACGCCGCCGTCGCGCTCGTCGACGCGCATCACCGAGACGGGCTTGTCGAGCTCGACCAGGGGCAGCCGGCCGCCGGGCCTCGGGGTGAGGATGACCTGGCGGTCGTGGGAACCCGTGGCGGCGATGGCCTCCACCGTGGCCATGCCGGGCCACTCCCGCTTCTCGATGCCGAGCTCGGTGACGCCGGGGGCCGCGATCAGGCAGCGTTCGACGGGCTCCACGTCGTGCGAGCGGTGCTTGCGCAGGCCGACCTTGCCGTCCTCGTCGATGGCGTACTGGACGCGGGTGCGCCAGGCGGGTACCTCGCCCGCCGGGAGTTTGTCGCCCTCGGCCGGCATGACCGTGCCGTCCCAGCCCGCCTCCTCGGGGGTGAGGCCCGCGAGGCGCTGGAGCTGTTCGGCGATCACTTCGCCCTTGAGCCGGCGCTGGGCGCCGGGCTTGGCGTGCTGCCAGTCGCAGCCGCCGCACTTGCCGGGGCCGGCGTACGGGCAGGGCGCCTCGACGCGGTCCTTGGACGCCTCGATGATCCGTACCGCGTCGGCGCGCAGGAAGCGGGAGTCGCTCTCGCCGTCGGTGACCCTGGCGACGACCTTCTCGCCGGGGAGCGTGTGCCGTACGAAGAGGACCCGGCCCTCCGAGGTGCGGGCGATGCAGTGGCCGCCGTGTGCGACGGGGCCGACCTCGACCTCGTACTCCTCCCCGACCAGCGACGACGTGGGTTCGTTCTGCATGAGGGGGTGGCTCCAGAGATCAAGGGAAAAACGGCCGGACAACAACCCACGAGTCTACGTGGGTGTCGTCCGGCCGCTTACCACGAGCGGGCGGGGGCGGTCAGCTCTTGTTGCTGGGTTCCTTGGGCCTGCTCTCCACGGGGCCACGGCGCACCGAGCCCGGCGCGTTCCATTCGGCGCGCTTCCTGGCGCGCTTCTTGGCCACCTCGGAGGACTCCAGCTGGTACGGCACCGAGGTCACCATGACGCCCGGGGTGAACAGCAGCCGCCCCTTGAGGCGCAGGGCGCTCTGGTTGTGGAGGAGGTGCTCGTACCAGTGGCCGACCACGTACTCCGGGATGTACACGCTCACGACGTCGCGCGGGCTCTCCCTGCGCAGGCTCTTCACGTAGTCAATGACCGGCCGGGTCACCTCGCGGTACGGGGAGTCGAGGATCTTCAGCGGGATGTCGATGCCGCGCCGCTCCCAGTCGTCCTTGAGCGCCTTGGTCTCCGCCGGGTCGACGCTGATGGAGAGCGCCTCCAGCCGGTCCGAGCGGATCAGCTTGGCGTAGGCGAGGGCGCGCAGGGTGGGCCGGTGGAGCTTGGAGACCAGGACGATCGAGTGGACCCTGGAGGGCCGGATCGTCTCGTCGGACGGGGTCTCGTCGGCGGCGATCTCCTCGGCGACCCGGTCGTAGTGCCTGCGGATCGCGGTCATCGTCCCGTAGAAGATCACCATGCCGAGGAGTGCGACCCAGGCGCCGTGGGTGAACTTGGTCGCGAGCACGACGACGAGCACCAGGCCGGTGAAGAAGGCACCGAAGGTGTTGATCGCGCGGGAGCGCACCATGTGACGGCGCTTGGCCGGGTCCTTCTCCGTCGCCAGGTGGCGGTTCCAGTGCCGGACCATGCCGGTCTGGCTGAGGGTGAAGGAGACGAACACACCGACGATGTAGAGCTGGATGAGCCGGGTCGAGTCCGCCCCGTAGATCCAGGTCAGCAGGATCGCCGCACCCGCCAGCAGCACGATGCCGTTGGAGAAGGCGAGCCGGTCGCCGCGGGTGTGGAGCTGGCGGGGCAGGTAGCGGTCCTGCGCGAGGATCGAGCCGAGCAGCGGGAAGCCGTTGTACGCGGTGTTGGCGGCCAGGAACAGAACGAGTGCGGTGGCCGCCGCGAGGACGATGAAGAAGAACGTCCCGTCGCCGAAGACGGCTGCCGCGACCTGGGAGATCACCGGGTCCTGGACGAAACCGGAGCCGACCGGGACACCGTGGTTGATGAGCTCCTTGGCCGGGTTCTCGGCCATCTTCACATCGGTGGCCATGGCCAAGGCGATGATGCCGCAGAACATGGTGACGGCCAGCAGGCCCATCATCGCCAGCGTGGTCGCGGCGTTCTTGCTCTTCGGCTTGCGGAATGCGGGCACGCCGTTGCTGATCGCCTCGACGCCGGTGAGGGCGGCACAGCCGGAGGAGAAGGCCCGCAGCAGCAGGAAGACCAGCGCGAAACCGGCGAGCCCCTCGTGCTCGGCCTTGATCTCGTAGCCCGAGGTCGGGGCGTGCATGGTGTCACCGAGGACCAGTCCCCGGAATGCACCCCAGATGATCATGATGAATACGCCGGCCACAAAGAGGTACGTGGGAATGGCGAAGAGCTTGCCGGACTCCTTGACGCCGCGCAGATTCATCAGCGTCAGGAGCACGATGGCGGCAATCGCGCACGCCGTCTTGTGCTCGACGACGAACGGGATCGCGGACCCGAGGTTCTCCACCCCGGAGGAGATCGACACGGCGACGGTGAGCACGTAGTCGACGAGCAGGGCGCTCGCCACGGTCAGCCCGGCCTTCGGTCCGAGGTTGGTGGTGGCGACCTCGTAGTCGCCACCACCGCTCGGGTAGGCGTGCACGTTCTGCCGGTACGAGGCGACGACCGTGAACATCAGCACCACGACGGCGAGCGCGATCCAGGGGCTGAAGCTGTAGGCCGACACGCCCGCGACGGAGAGCACCAGGAGGACTTCTCCGGGCGCGTAGGCCACCGAGGACAGCGGGTCGGATGCGAAGACGGGAAGTGCGATGCGCTTGGGGAGGAGCGTTTCTCCCAGCTTGTCGCTGCGCAACGCCCGTCCGATCAGAATCCGTTTGGGCACGTCGGTCAGTTTGGACACGCAGAGGATCGTAAGCGTTCCGTATGGAAGCCGCAGACGCACCACCCCCATGGCCCCGCAATCTCCTGCGCTCGGCCGAAAAAGCCACGAAATCCTTAACGGAATCCTTGCACTCAGGCGTCCGCGAAAAGGGCGCTGTAACCATTCAATGCGGGCTGGCCGCCGAGATGTGCGTATAGGACGGTGGAATCGCGGGCGATCTCGCCGCGCGCCACGAGGTCGGCCATTCCCGCCGTGGACTTCCCCTCGTACACCGGGTCGGTGACCATGCCCTCGGTACGGGCGGCGAGCCGCATGGCGTCGAGGGTCGTGTCGTCGGGGATGCCGTACGTACCCGCGTGGTAGCGCTCGTCGAGCTCGATGTCGTCCACGGTGAGTTCCCGGCGCACACCGATGAGCCGTGCGGTGGCGGACGCGATCCGGGCGATCTGCTCGCGGGTACGAGCGGGCTCGGCGGAGGCGTCGATGCCCAGCACGCGCCGTGGACGGGCGCCCGCCTCCTCCAGCGCGGCGAAGCCCGCGACCATGCCGGCCTGGGTGGAGCCGGTCACCGAGCAGACCACCACGGTGTCGAAGAACACGCCGAGTGCGCGCTCCTGCTCGGCGACCTCGTATGCCCAGTTGGCGAAGCCGAGCCCGCCCAGCGGGTGGTCGGACGCGCCCGCGGGGATGGCGTACGGCTTGCCGCCGCCCTCCTCCACCTCGCGCAGCGCCTGCTCCCAGCTCTCCTTGACCCCGATGCCGAACCCGGCGCGCACCAGACGGACGTCGGCACCGGCCAGCCGGCTGATCAGGATGTTGCCGACCTTGTCGTAGACGGCGTCGGGCCACTCGACCCAGCTCTCCTGGATGAGTACGCACTTGAGACCGGCGCGGGCAGCGACCGCCGCGACCTGGCGGGTGTGGTTGGACTGGACACCGCCGATGGATACGAGGGTGTCGCAGCCCTTCGCGAGGGCGTCGGCGACGAGGTATTCGAGCTTGCGGGTCTTGTTGCCGCCGTAGGCGATGCCGGAGTTGCAGTCCTCCCGCTTGGCCCACACCGCGGCGCCGCCGAGGTGCTCGGTGAGCCGGTCGAGCCGGTGCACGGGCGAGGGGCCGAAGAGCAGGGGGTAGCGGTCGTAGGAGGAGAGGGACGGGGAGGCTGGCGTTTCGGTGGTCACGGGAGCTCCCTGGCTCGGTGGTGGGGTGGGGTGCTGTGACAGGCAGGGTCGTCGGGCTACTCGGGCGGTTCGTCGGCGAGCTCTTCGAGCGCCCGCCAGATCTCTGCGGTGATCCCGGCCGCGGCTTCGGCGTCGCGCCGGGCGCACGCCTCGATCAGCCGCTCGTGCAGCTCCGCGGAGCCGTGGGCGGAGCCCGCCGTGCCGAACTGCCGCCACTCCAGCCGCCGGATCAGGGGGGTGTAGCGCTCGACGGTGGCGGCCACGGCGCGGTTGCCGCAGCCGGTGACGAGGACGTCGTGGAGCAGGTCGTCGGCGCGCAGCGCGTCCGCCACGTCGCCGCGGCGGGTCGCGTCCCGGAACCGGTCGTTGGCCGCGCGCATCGCGGTGACGTCCGCATCCGTGAGGCGGGGTACGGCGGTCCTGGCCGCCAGTTCCTGCATGGCCCGTACGACGGCCGCCGCGTCCCGGACGTCGCGCGGCACCAGCCGGGTCACCCGGGTGTAGCTCTGCGGCTTGGACTCGACGAGGCCCTCGCCGGCGAGCCGGGACAGCGCGTCGCGGACCGGGGCCCGGGAGAGTCCGAGGCGTTCGGCGAGGTCGGCGTCGCGGACGGGGGCACCGGGCGGGATGTCGCCGCGGACGATGGCGTCACGGATCGCCTCGTAGGCGGTGTCCCGCAGCAGGGTCCGTCGGACGGGGCGCAGGGTCTCCATGAACTGACATGTTAGATGTCTGTGAGCTTCGCACTCAAGGGTCCGTCCAAGATCCGTCCTTCGGCAGCGGCGATCGGCGGTCTTCGCCGTCCACCGCGCGGGGCGCGGCGAAAGCCCACTCGGATGAGGCTTCGCACTCCGGGCCGCATAAGCTCATCCTGGGCAACGGGACAGACCGTTGCCCCGTTGTTTGCCCGGCAAGCTGAGAAAGAAGTGTGAGCAGGGTGTTTTCGCAGGTCAGCCGGACGACCAGGACTGCGAGGTAGGCGCAAGGTGCACATCGTCATCATGGGCTGCGGGCGAGTAGGAGCCGCTCTCGCGCAGACCCTGGAGCAGCAGGGGCACACGGTCGCCGTCATCGATCAGGACCCGACGGCGTTCCGCCGCCTCGGGTCCGGATTCGGCGGACGGCGCGTCACGGGTGTCGGCTTCGACCAGGACACCCTCCGCGAGGCGGGTATCGAGGAGGCCGGTGCGTTCGCCGCGGTGAGCAGCGGCGACAACTCGAACATCATCGCCGCCCGGGTGGCCCGCGAGATGTTCGGCATCGAGAATGTCGCGGCGCGGATCTACGACCCCCGGCGTGCCGAGGTCTACCAGCGTCTCGGCATCCCCACGGTCGCCACCGTGCGCTGGACCGCGGACCAGATGCTGCGGCGGCTGCTGCCGTCCGGCGCCGAGCCGCTGTGGCGGGACCCGAGCGGCGGTGTGCAGCTCGCGGAGGTGCACACCACACCGTCCTGGATCGGTCACAAGATCAGCACGCTGCAGGAGGAGACGGGCGTCCGCGTGGCGTTCCTCACCCGGCTGGGCGAAGCCATACTGCCCACCTCGCAGACGGTGCTGCAGGAGGGCGACCTGGTCCACGTGATGATGCGTACGGACGAGATCGCGAAGGTCGAGGCGGCCTTCGCCGAGGGTCCTGAGGAGGGCGGTCACTGATGCGTGTCGCGATTGCCGGGGCCGGTGCGGTGGGCCGTTCCATCGCGGGCGAGCTGCTGGAGAACGGGCACGAGGTGCTGCTCGTCGACAAGGCGCCGACCGCCATCTCGGTGGAGCGGGTGCCGATGGCCGAGTGGCTGCTGGCGGACGCCTGCGAGATCACCTCGCTCGACGAGGCGGCGCTTCAGCGCTGCAACGTCGTGATCGCCGCGACCGGCGACGACAAGGTGAATCTGGTCGTGTCACTGCTCGCCAAGACCGAGTACGGCGTGCCGAGGGTCGTCGCCCGGGTCAACAACCCGAAGAACGAGTGGCTGTTCAACGAGGCCTGGGGCGTCGATGTGGCGGTCTCGACGCCGCGTCTGATGTCGGCCCTGGTCGAGGAGGCGGTGAGCGTCGGCGATCTGGTCCGGCTGCTGCGCTTCAGCCACGGCGACGCCAACCTGGTCGAGCTGACGCTGCCCCCGGAGTCGGCGCTGGCCGGCACCCAGGTCGGCGATGTGGCCTGGCCCGAGGACACCTCGCTGGTCACCATCATCCGCGGGCAGCGGGTGCTGACGCCGAGCACCGAGGAGACCCTGGAGGCCGGTGACGAGCTGCTGTTCGTGGCCGCGCAGGCACGCGAGGAGCAGTTGGAGGACCTGCTGTCGGTGCGCCGGGGCGACCCGGAGGACTGACCCGCAGGGCGGGCGGACATATGGGGAGGGCCCGGAACCGTGTCACACGGTTCCGGGCCCTCCCCATATGTCGGACGGACGCGGTTCTCAGAAGTCCTGGTTGCGCCGGAGCTCAGAACTCCTGGTTGCGCGCCGCGGCGGCCGCGGCCGCCTTGCGCTCCTTCTCCGCCTGCTCCTCGGCCTCCATCTCGGCGAAGACGTCGATGGGCGGCGGCGCCTTGGCGAGGAAGACCCAGGTCAGATAGACCGCGAGCAGGAACGGGGGGATCTTCAGGGCGACCAGG
This sequence comes from Streptomyces sp. NPDC006510, assembly GCF_040611955.1. Classification (NCBI taxonomy): domain Bacteria; kingdom Bacillati; phylum Actinomycetota; class Actinomycetes; order Kitasatosporales; family Streptomycetaceae; genus Streptomyces; species Streptomyces sp. NPDC006510. Next base: position 40,387 of record NZ_JBEXPH010000019.1, read on the forward strand.
ACCCAGCCGAACTGCGTGGTGTCGGCCCACCAGTACAGCGGGAAGAGGATCGCGCACTTGGCGAGCAGGATCAGTCCCCAGGCGTAGCTGGCCTTGGCGTACGCCTTCTTCCGGCCGGGGTTCCTGGTGCGCCAGGAGAGGTTCTCCTTGAACACCGGCCCCAGGATCAGACCGATCAGCGGCACCCCGGCGAGGGTGGTGATCAGATAGGCGAGGGCCAGGCCGAGTGTGTAGAGCATGCCCGGCAGATAGAAGTCCTTGGCGTTGCCCGTCATCATCGCGAAGACCACACCGAAGGCCACACCGAAGACACCGCTGAAGGCGTGCTTGACGGTGTCCCTCCGGATCAGCCGTACGGCGACAAGGAGCAGGGACACCACCAGGGCCGCGATGGCCGAGACGTGCAGATCCTTGTTGATCGTGAAGATGGTGACGAACAGCAGCCCGGGGACGACTGTCTCCACCATGCCCCGGACACCGCCGAACGCCTCGAAGAGCGCGGCCTCGGTGACCGTCTTCGCGTCGGCCTCCTGCTGGTCGGTGCGGGTGGTGCGGTCCGTGTCGGACGTCGGCTTGTCGAGAGACGTCACCGGCTACTCCTTGCCGAGCGGTCGGAGTTCGTATTTGGGGTTGAACAGCACCCGGCGCCCGTGACTCATGGCGATCCGGCCCGAGGCGATGAGCTTGCGGCCCGGTTCTATGCCCACGATGGAGCGCCGGCCCAGCCAGACCACGTCCAGCGGCGCGGTGCCGTCGAATAGCTCGGCCTCAAGGGCGGGCACTCCGGCGCGCGGCCGCAGGGTGACGGTCCGCAAGGTACCAGTCACCTTCACGATCTGGCGGTCGGTGCATTCGGAGATCCGCGTGCAACCCGAGGCCTGCGAGTCCTCCTTCAGCTCCTCGGACTCAAGGTCTTCCTGGGAGCTGGACAGCCGGTCGAGCATCCGCCGGAAGCGGCCCGACGGCTTCTCCGCCTTGCCGGGCTTGTCGGATCGAGGAACAGCACTCATACCCGAAGGGTACCGGTCCCGGCTGCTCCGAGTGGGTGTCCGCGGTCTCACTCGAACGGGTATACCGGCCGGGTCGCGGAAGAGTGCCCGGCGGCCCGTTCAGCCGCGCTCGAAGCGGTATCCCATGCCCGGCTCGGTGACGAAGTGCCGGGGGTGCGAGGGGTCGGCCTCCAGTTTGCGCCTCAGCTGGGCCATGTAGACCCGCAGATAGTTGGTCTCGGTGCCGTACGAGGGCCCCCAGACCTCCTGGAGCAGCTGCTTCTGGCTGACCAGCCGGCCGCTGTTGCGGACCAGGACCTCCAGCAGATGCCACTCGGTGGGGGTGAGTCTCACGTCGCGTCCCTCGCGGTGCACCTTCTTCGCCGCCAGGTCGACGGTGAACTGCTCGGTCTCGACGATCACGACGTCGTCGGAGCCGTGCTGACCCACGGGTTCGGCGCGGCGGACCGAGGCGCGCAGCCGGGCCAGCAGCTCGTCCATGCCGAACGGCTTGGTGACGTAGTCGTCCGCGCCTGCGTCCAGGGCCTCCACCTTCTCGTCGGAGGTGTGGCGGGCGGAGAGCACCAGGATCGGCACCCGGGTCCAGCCGCGCAGCCCCTTGATCACCTCGACGCCGTCCATGTCCGGCAGCCCGAGGTCGAGGACGACGACATCGGGGTGTCGGGCGGCGGCGAGCTGGAGGGCGGTCGCGCCGTCGGGCGCCGCGTCCACCTCGTACTTGCGCGCCTTCAGGTTGATCACGAGGGCGCGTACGATCTGCGGCTCGTCGTCGACCACAAGCACCCGGGTCATGGGGGCCCTGCCTTTCTGCTGTACGGCGATCGCCCGGGACGCGGACGTACCGGCGATCATGAGGTGACCTGCGTGGTCACGAGGTGACCTGCGTGGTCACGAGGTGACCCGCGTAGTCATGAAGTGTCCCGCGTGATCACGAGGTGACCCGCGCGGGCAGGTCGGGGCTGGCCGGAACGTATCCCGATGCCGCCTTGAGCGTCAGCACCATGGTGAGGCCGCCGCCGGGGGTGTCCTCGGCGTCCAGCGTGCCGCCCATGGACTCCACGAAGCCGCGGGCCACGGCGAGCCCCAGTCCGACGCCCGCGCCGCGCGGGGCGTCGCCGTAGCGCTGGAAGGGCTCGAAGATGCGCTCCTTGGCATCGTCGGGGACGCCGGGGCCGCGGTCGGCCACCCGTAGCTCCACGCGTTCGCCGAGCGCGCTGGCGGCCACGGTGACGCGTTCCGCGTAGCGGCTGTACTTCACGGCGTTCTCGACGATGTTGGCGACGGCCCGCTCCAGCAGCCCGGGGTCGACCGCGACCATCGGCAGGGTCTCGGGGATTTCCAGGTCGACGCTGTCCTCGGGGACACCGCCGAGCGCCATCGGGACCACCTCGTCGAGGTCTATCTCGCGGATCAGCGGGGTGACGGTGCCGGTCTGGAGCCTGGACATGTCCAGGAGGTTGCCCACGAGGTGATCGAGGCGGTCGGCGCCGTTCTCGATGCCCTCCAGGAGTTCGGCCTGGTCCTCGTCGGACCAGGCGACGTCATCGGAGCGCAGCGAGCTGACGGCGGCCTTGATGGCGGCGAGCGGGGTGCGCAGATCGTGGCTGACGGCGGCGAGGAGCGCCGTCCTGATCCGGTTGCCCTCGGCGAGCCGCCGGGCCTCCTCCGCCTCGTCGACCAGGCGCTGCCGGTCCAGTACGACGGCGGCCTGCGCGGCGAACGCACCGAGCACCCGGCGGTCCTCGGCGGGCAGCACCCGGCCGGAGAGGGCGAGCGCCATGTGGTCGCCCACGGGCATGTCCACATCCGCGTCCTCCGGCCGGGCCACCGGGCTCGGTCCGACACTCCCCGCGCACGTCCACGGATCGACGTCGCTCCGCCGCTCCAGCAGGGCGACGGACTCCATTCCGAACGTCTCACGGACCCGGTCCAGGAGTGCGTCCAGAGTCGTCTCGCCGCGCAGCACACTCCCGGCCAGGAAGGAGAGGATCTCCGACTCGGCGCGCAGCCGGGCCGCCTGATGGGTGCGGCGGGCCGCCAGGTCGACGACCGAGGCGACCGAGACCGCCACCGCGAAGAAGATCACGATCGCGACGAAGTTCTCCGGGTCCTGCACCGTCAGGGTGTGGGTGGGCGGGGTGAACCAGTAGTTCAGCAGCAGCGAGCCGACGGCGGCCGAGGCGAGGGCGGGCAGCAGCCCGCCGATCAGGGCCGCTGCGACGGTCAGGAAGAGAAAGAGCAGGACGTCGTTGGCGAGCCCGGGGCCGCTGTCGAGGCGGATCAGGAGCAGCGTGAGGAGGGCCGGGCCGCCCACGCCGACCAGCCAGCCCCAGATGATCCGGACCCGGCCCAGCCGGGCGCTGCGTGCGATGGGCAGCCCCCGGCCCTTGGCCACCTCTTCGTGGGTGACGATGTGGACGTCGAGGTCGGGACCGGAGTCGCGGGCGACGGTGGCGCCCACACCCGGTCCGTAGATGTACTGCCAGGCCTTGCGGCGGCTGGAGCCGAGGACGATCTGCGTGGCGTTCACCCCACGGGCGAATTCGAGGAGGGCCGACGGTATGTCGTCGCCGATGACGTGGTGGAACGTGCCGCCGAGGTCCTCCACGAGGGTGCGCTGGACGGTGAGTTCCTTGGGCGACGCGGAGGTGAGCCCGTCGCTGCGGGCGATGTAGACGGCGAGGATCTCGCTGCCGGATCCCTTGGCCGCCATCCGGGACGCGCGGCGGATGAGCGTACGGCCCTCGGGGCCGCCGGTGAGTCCGACGACGATGCGTTCGCGGGCCTGCCAGGTGGTGCGGATGTTGTGCTCGCCGCGGTACTGCTGGAGGTATTCGTCGACCCGGTCGGCGACCCAGAGGAGGGCCAGCTCGCGCAGGGCGGTCAGGTTCCCGGGGCGGAAGTAGTTGGACAGCGAGGCGTCGATCCGGTCCGGCTTGTAGATGTTGCCGTGGGCCATCCGGCGACGCAGCGCCTGGGGCGACATGTCGACGAGTTCGAGCTGGTCGGCCCGGCGGACGACCTCGTCGGGGACGGTCTCGCGCTGTCGCACGCCGGTTATCGCCTCGACCACGTCACCGAGCGACTCCAGGTGCTGGATGTTGACGGTGGACACCACGTCGATGCCCGCCTGGAGGAGTTCTTCGACGTCCTGCCAGCGTTTGGCGTTGCGGGAGCCCGGCACATTGGTGTGCGCCAGTTCGTCCACCAGGGCGACGGCCGGGGCGCGCTCCAGGACCGCGTCGACGTCCATCTCGGTGAAGACGGCGGAGCGGTACTCGATCTCGCGGCGCCGGATCTGTTCCAGGCCGTGCAGCATGACCTCGGTGCGCGGCCGGTCGTGGTGCTCCACGAAGGCGACGACGCAGTCGGTGCCCCGCTCCACGCGTCGATGGGCCTCGGAGAGCATCGCGTACGTCTTGCCGACGCCGGGTGCCGCACCCAGGTAGATCCGAAGCTTGCCGCGTGCCATGGCCCCATTGTCTTCTCTTGAACCGGCTGCGTCCGATGCGGCAGCCGCTTCGAAGCTACCCCGCGGATTGTCGACAAATGGGACTGAGGGAGGAGCGAGGGGCCGAATTGACAGGATTCTGACGCCTCGGACGGACGCGGGACGGCCCTGGTCGGCCCGCGGACGCCTCCTCGGAGAACCTCTCCCCCGGCCCCGCCCCGCCCCGGCCCCTACGCGTGCTCGACGATGTGTCCGTCGCTCAGTTCCAGCACCCGGTCCGCCAGCCCCAGCAGCTGGGCGTCGTGCGTCGCCACCAGCGCGGTGACGCCCTCGCCGCGCACCACCGCCCGCAGCAGCTCCATCACCGCGAGCCCGGTCTCCGCGTCGAGCTGCCCCGTCGGCTCGTCCGCGATCAGCAGCGCCGGCCGGTTGGCGAGTGCGCGGGCGATCGCGACGCGCTGCTGCTGCCCCCCGGAGAGCTCGCCGGGACGCTGGGCGACGTGGTCGGCGAGGCCGACCAGGGCGAGCAGCAGCGCCACCCGGTCCTCGCGCTCGCGCGGATCCGCCTTGCGCAGCCGCATGGGCACGCCGACGTTCTCCGCCGCGGTCAGGATCGGGATCAGGCCGAACGACTGGAAGATGAAGCCGATCCGGTCCCGGCGCAGCTCCAGGAGCCCGTTCTCGCCGAGCTCGGCGAGGTCCGTGCCGTCGACGGTGATCCGGCCGGCGTCGGGGCTGTCGAGCCCGCCGAGCAGGTTGAGAAGGGTGGTCTTGCCCGAGCCCGAGCGCCCCTTGAGCGCGACCAGCTCGCCGCGCGGCACCTCGAAGGACACCCCGCGCAGCGCGTGCACCGCTCCGGCGCCGGAGCCGTACGAACGGTGCAGGTCCTCGACCCGGACCATGGGCCCGCCGGACCGCTCCTCGACGACTGCGGTACCCCCCTGCCCGTCGGTGCCGGTCCGGCCGGTGCTGTTGGTCATGTCTCTCCCCGTACGTGCTCGGTCCCCGTCGGCCGCCAGTATGTGCAATGCGCACAGGGCTGGACAATGGCCGGGGCTGTCGGGCGTCCGGCCCAATGCCGATGTGGCCGCCCTCGGCGGTCAGCCGCACCCGGTGGCGGAGCCCGTACCGCCGGTACCCGGGACGCGGCTCAGGTGTGCTGCGACAGCCCGTCGAGGCCATGTCCCGGCCCCGACCTGGACGACGGCTCCGGGGATCTCGCCCTGCCCGACACCGGCCTGACCCCTCGTCAACTCGGCTGAACAGTCGGTCAGTTGCCCCTCTCCGTCGAAGCGCTACCGCTTCCCGACAACTTCCCGACAACTTCCTGACACCGGCTGACCAGCCTGACCGAGGTCCACCGGGGCGAGTGCCCCGTCCTTGAAAGGTTGCGTATGACATCACGCAGGAGCCTTCCCCGGCTGGCGGCCGGGGTTCTCGGGATATCCCTGACCCTGTCCGCGGTCCCCGCCGCCACCGCGGCCGCGCGGCCCACCGCCGCCCCCACCGTCTCCGAGCAGCAGGTGATGCCTCACCTGCGCGCCCTCCAGCGCATCGCGGACCGCAACGGCGGCAATCGCGCGCACGGCACGAAGGGGTACGCGCAGTCCGTGGCGTACGTGAAGAACGCGCTGGACCGGGCCGGATTCCGCACGAAACTGGTCCCCTTCACCCATGACGGCGCCACCGGGAACAACCTGATCGCCGACTGGCCGGGCGGCGACCCGGACCATGTGCTGCTGACCGGCGCCCACCTCGACAGCGTGAAGGAGGGCCCGGGAATCAACGACAACGGCTCGGGTTCGGCCGCGGTCCTGGCCACCGCCCTCCAGGTGGCACAGTCCGGTCTGAAGCCCGAACGGCACCTGCGCTTCGCCTGGTGGGGCGCGGAGGAGCAGGGCCTGATCGGCTCGAAGAGCTACGTCGGCAAGCTTTCCGAGGCCGATCGCCGCAGGGTCGACGTCTATCTCAACTTCGATCAGGCGGGCAGCAGGAACACCCGGCAGTGGCTCGTGATCCACGACGACGAGCACGGCGAGACCGAGGCCCAGCAGGCGTTCGAGGCGTGGTTCGCCGAACGGAACATCCCCACCTTCGACATCGGCGTCGGCGGTTCGGACCACGAGTCGTTCGGAAACGCCGGCATCCCGTCGTCCGGCCTCAGCACCGGCATCTCGGACTGCATCCACGAGGCGTGCGACGACCTCTCCAACGTGGATCCGAAGACGGAGACGACCAGCACCGACGCCATCGTCGGCGTGCTCTGGAAGCTCGCCGCCACCGCACCCCGGCACTGACCGGCCACCCCAGGAATCGAGACATGCCCAGACTGCCCGACCACCGCAGCAGAGCCGCCGCCCTCGCGGCCGCCCTCGTGAGCGGCCTCGTACTGACCACCGTCCCCGCCTCGGCCGCCGTCGGCGGCCCGGGGATCGGCGACCCGTACTTCCCCGACGACGGCAATTCCGGCTACGACGTCTCCCACTACGCCGTCCGCATCGCCTACGACCCGGCACGCACCGACCGTCTCGACGGCGACACCACCGTCACCGCCCGCGCCCTGACCGGCCTGGACCGGTTCAGCCTGGACCTCAAGGGCTTCACCGTGGCATCGGTCGAGGTGAACGGCGCCCCGGCGAAGACGTTCTCCCGGGCCGGCGCCCATGAACTCGTCATCACCCCGGCCCGCCCGGTGGCGAAGGGCACGACGTTCACCGTCCGGGTGAAATACGCGGGCAAACCCGACCCCGAGGGCTGGCACACCCTGCGGACCGGCGGCGCGAGCGTGACGGGCGAACCGCACTCCGCGACCTCCTGGTACCCCGCCAACGACCACCCGTCCGACAAGGCCACCTTCGCCCTCACCGCGACGGTCCCCGACGGCTGGACGGCCATCGGCAACGGCCTGCCCGGCCCCCAGAGCGTCAAGGACGGCAGAAGGACCTTCCGCTGGTCCGAGGACAGGCCGATGGCCACGTACCTCAGCACGGTCGCCATCGACCGGTTCACCGTCCACCGCGGACGGACGGCCGCCGGGACACCGGTCATCACGGCGTACAGCCCGGACGCCGTCATCGACCCGGAGGCGGAGACCCAGCAGACGGAGATTCTGGACTTCCTGACCGCGAAGTTCGGCCCGTACCCCTTCTCCTCCGCGGGCGCCATCGTCGTCGGGGCCTCGAAGGAGCCCTCGAACGGCCCTCTCGCCCTGGAGACGCAGAGCCGCCCCACTTACGGCGGCATGCTCTTCGACGCCTCGATGGTCCATGAGAACACCCACCAGTGGTTCGGTGACAGCGTCTCGTTCAAGGACTGGCGGGACGGCTGCGTCGCCGAGTGCTTCGCCCAGTACGCGGGGCAGTTGTGGGAGGAGCACAAGGGCGCCGATCTGGACCGGGGCTACTACCGGTCCGAGGTGGAGGAGGCCAGGAACGACCCGTCGTTCTGGTCCGTCAGGCTCTACGACCCGGGACCGGGCAGGGAACTGGACCCGGCCCTGTACTCCAAGGGCTCGCTGATGCTGCACGCGCTGCGCCGCACGGTGGGCGACGAGGCGTTCTTCCGGACGCTCCGGACCTGGACCCACGACCACGCGTACGGCAATGCCTCGTTCCGGCAGTTCGAGGCGCTGGCGGCGAAGGTCTCGGGCAAGGACCTGAAGGGCTTCTTCGCTGCGTGGGTGGACGGCACGGTGATCCCGCCGCAGCAGTACCTGTACCCGGGCACCCTCGGCACGCCGGGTCGGTGAACGGGCGAGGCAAGGCGCGGGGGGCCGGCCCCGGCGCCTTGCCTCGCAGGCTTCCTCAAGCCCCGTCCACCAGCTGCTTGAGCGCGATGTTGAGCTGGAGGACGTTGACCCTCGGCTCTCCGACGAAGCCGAGGATCCGGCCGTCCGTGTGCTGCTCGACGAGCTTCTCCACCCGGTCGACGGCGAGGTGGTTCCGCTCGGCCACCCGGCGCACCTGGAGCTGTGCGTACGCCGGGGAGATGGCCGGGTCGAGGCCGGAGCCGGAGGAGGTGACGGCGTCGGCCGGCACGTCCGAGGGGCTGACCGGGTGGCCGGGGACGGAGTTGTCCTTGACCACGGCGGCCTTGGCGGCGGTGACCCAGTCGACGAGTTCCTTGTTGTCGCCGGAGCGGTTGGTCGCGCCGGAGAGGATCAGCTTGTACTGGGTGTTGACGCTGTTGGTGCCCAGGCCGTTGGAGGGGCGCGGCTGGAACCACTTGAGGTCCGGGGCCGCGGTCTCCTGCCCCTTCTTCAGCGGCAGGTCGTAACGCTGGCCGATGAGTTCGGAGCCGACGACCTTGCCGTTCGCGGTGATCTCGGAGCCATTGGCCTGACTGGGGAAGAGGCCCTGGGCGACGCCCGTGACGGCGAGCGGGTAGAGCACGCCGCAGACGACGGTCAGGACGAGCAGGGCGCGCAGCCCGGCCCAGAGCAACCGGGCGGTGTTTGCTACGGAGTTGTTCATGGCAGGTCAGCCGATTCCTAGATTCAGTTCAGCCCGGGTACGAGGGAGATGACCATGTCGATGATCTTGATGCCGATGAACGGGGCGACCAGGCCGCCGAGTCCGTAGATCCCGAGGTTGCGCCGGAGCATCGAGTCGGCGCTGCTGGGCCGGTAGCGCACGCCCTTCAGAGCGAGCGGCACCAGCGCGACGATGATCAGCGCGTTGAAGATCACGGCCGACAGGATCGCGGACTGGGGCGAGGACAGCTGCATGATGTTCAGCTTGTCCAGACCGGGATAGACCACCGCGAACATCGCGGGGATGATCGCGAAGTACTTCGCGACGTCGTTGGCGATCGAGAACGTCGTCAGCGCACCACGGGTGATGAGCAGCTGCTTGCCGATCTCGACGATCTCGATCAGCTTGGTGGGGTTGGAGTCCAGGTCCACCATGTTCCCGGCCTCCTTGGCGGCCGAGGTGCCGGTGTTCATGGCCACCCCGACATCCGCCTGGGCGAGCGCCGGCGCGTCGTTCGTGCCGTCGCCGGTCATCGCGACGAGCTTGCCGCCCGCCTGCTCCCGCTTGATGAGGGCCATCTTGTCCTCGGGCGTGGCCTCGGCGAGGAAGTCGTCGACACCGGCCTCCTCGGCGATGGCCTTCGCGGTCAGCGGGTTGTCGCCGGTGATCATGACCGTCTTGATGCCCATGCGGCGCAGCTCGTCGAACCGCTCCCGCATGCCCTCCTTGACGACGTCCTTGAGGTGGATGACGCCGAGGACCCGGGCGCCGTGCTCGTCCTCCAGGGCCACCAGCAGCGGGGTGCCGCCCGCCTCGGAGATGGTGTCGGTGAGCGCCTGCGCGTCCGGTGCGACGGTACCGCCGCGCTCCTGGACCCAGGCGACGACCGAACCGGTGGCGCCCTTGCGGACCTTGCGTCCGTCCACATCGACGCCGGACATCCGGGTCTGGGCGGTGAACGCCACCCACTCGGCCTGCCGCAGCTCACCCTGGTGGCGTTCGCGCAGCCCGTACTTCTCCTTGGCGAGCACGACGATCGAGCGGCCCTCCGGCGTCTCGTCGGCCAGCGAGGAGAGCTGGGCCGCGTCCGCCAGTTCGGCCTCGGTCGTGCCCTTCACGGGTACGAACTCGGCGGCCTGCCGGTTGCCGAGCGTGATGGTGCCGGTCTTGTCGAGCAACAGGGTCGACACGTCTCCGGCGGCCTCGACGGCGCGCCCCGACATCGCGAGGACGTTGCGCTGGACGAGGCGGTCCATGCCGGCGATTCCGATCGCGGAGAGCAGTGCGCCGATGGTCGTCGGGATCAGGCAGACCAGCAGTGCGGTCAGCACGATCATCGACTGCTTCTGCCCGGCGTAGATCGCGAAGGGCTGGAGGGTGACGACGGCGAGCAGGAAGACGATGGTGAGGGACGCGAGGAGGATGTTCAGCGCGATCTCGTTGGGTGTCTTCTGCCGGGCGGCGCCCTCGACGAGGGCGATCATCCGGTCGATGAACGTCTCGCCGGGCTTGGTGGTGATCTTGACGACGATACGGTCGGAGAGCACCTTCGTACCCCCGGTGACGGCACTTCGGTCACCGCCGGACTCCCGGATGACGGGCGCGGACTCGCCCGTGATCGCGGACTCGTCGACGCTCGCGACGCCTTCGACGACATCTCCGTCGCCGGGGATGATGTCACCGGCCTCGCAGACGACCAGGTCACCGATGCCCAGCTCGGTGCCGGGCACCCGCTCCTCGCTCCCGCCGGTCAGCCGCCGCGCGACGGTGTCGGTCTTGGCCTTGCGCAGCGTGTCGGCCTGCGCCTTGCCGCGGCCCTCGGCGACCGCCTCCGCCAGGTTGGCGAAGACCGTGGTCAGCCACAGCCAGGCCGCGATCGCCCAGCCGAACCATTCGCCCGGGTTCAGGCACGCCAGCACGGTGGTGAACACCGAACCGATCAGCACGACGAACATCACCGGGGACTTGACCATCACCCGGGGGTCGAGCTTGCGTACGGCGTCGGGGAAGGACCGGATCAGCTGCGCGGGGTCGAACAGGCCCCCGCCGACGCGCCCTTCGCTCTGGTGACCCGTGGGCGCGTCCTGGTGCGGTGCCCGGGTGGGGGTGACAGTGGACATCGAGTCCTCTTGCTCCGTACGAGTGGTCATGACGCCAGCCCTTCGGCCAGCGGCCCCAGCGCCAGGGCCGGGAAGTAGGTCAGCCCGGTGATGATCAGGATCGTGCCGACCAGCAGTCCGCTGAAGAGCGGTCTGTGCGTGCCCAGGGTTCCCACGGTCGCCGGCACGGGCCGCTGCTCGGCGAGCGAGCCGGCCAGCGCGAGGACGAACACCATCGGCAGGAACCGGCCGAGCAGCATCGCGAGACCGATCGTGGTGTTGAACCACTGCGTGTCCGCGTTGAGCCCGGCGAACGCCGAACCGTTGTTGTTGGCGCCCGAGGTGTAGGCGTAGAGGATCTCGGAGAATCCGTGGGCGCCGGTGTTGGTCATCGAGTGCGGCGGGGTGGGCAGCGCCATCGCCGCGGCGGTGAAGCAGAGGACCAGCGCCGGGGTGATCAGGATGTAGCAGGCCGCGAGCTTGATCTCACGGGTGCCGATCTTCTTGCCGAGGTACTCCGGCGTACGGCCGACCATCAGCCCGGCGATGAACACCGCGATGATCGCCATGACGAGCATGCCGTAGAGACCGGAACCCACACCTCCGGGCGCGATCTCGCCGAGCTGCATGCCCAGCATGGTGATCCCGCCGCCGAAGCCCGTGTACGAGGAGTGGAAGGAGTTCACCGCACCGGTGGAGGTTAGCGTCGTGGCCACCGCGAAGATCGACGACCCGGCGATCCCGAACCGGGTCTCCTTGCCCTCCATCGATCCGCCCGCGATGTCGAACGCGGGCCCGTGGTGGGCGAATTCGGTCCACATCATCAGGGTGGTGAAGCCCAGCCAGATGACGCCCATCGTCGCGAGGATCGCGTAACCCTGCTTGAGCGAGCCGACCATCCGGCCGAACGTCCGCGTCATGGCGAACGGAATGACCAGGATCAGGAAGATCTCGAACAGGTTGGACAGCCCGTTGGGGTTCTCGAACGGGTGGGACGAGTTGGCGTTGAAGTAGCCGCCGCCGTTCGTGCCCAGCTCCTTGATGACCTCCTGGGAGGCCACGGCGCCGCCGTTCCACTGCTGCGAACCGCCCATGAACTGCCCGACCTCGTGGATGCCGGCGAAGTTCTGGATCGCACCGCAGGCCACGAGCACCAGCGCGCCGACCACGGCGATCGGCAGCAGGATCCGTACGGTGCCACGCACCAGGTCGGACCAGAAATTGCCGAGCTCACCGGTGCGGGAGCGGGCGAAGCCTCGTACGAGGGCCACCGCGACGGCTATGCCGACGGCGGCCGAGACGAAGTTCTGCACCGCGAGGCCGCCGGTCTGCACGACGTGGCCCATGGCCTGTTCGCCGTAGTACGACTGCCAGTTGGTGTTGGCGACGAACGACGCCGCCGTGTTGAACGCCTGGTCCGGATCGATCGAGGCGAAGCCGAGCGAACCGGGCAGCGCGCCCTGGAGCCGTTGCAGCAGATAGAGGAAGAGGACGCTCACCGCGGAGAAGGCGAGCACTCCACGCAGATACGCGGGCCAGCGCATCTGCGTGTCGGGGTCGGCGCCCACGGCCTTGTACATCCACTTCTCGACGCGGAGGTGCTTCGTCGAGGAGTAGACACCGGCCATGTAGTCGCCGAGCGGACGGTACGCCAGCCCCAGCGCCACGACGAGCGCGAGGACCTGGAGCACACCAGCGAGGACGGGGCTCATATCGCGCTCAGAACCTCTCCGGGTACAGAAGGGCGAGGACGAGATAGCCCAGCAGGGCGACGGCCACTACCAGACCGACGATGTTCTCGGCAGTCACAGCTTCGCCACCCCCTTGGCGACGAGAGCCACCAGCGCGAAGACCGCGATCGTGGTGACGACGAAGGCCACATCGGCCATCGTGTGCTCCTAGATGAGGTACGGATTCTCGGACCTCTTGAGCAAACCTCTCGCCACGGGCGTCCTGGCCTGCGTTGATGGCTTCCTTACGAAGAACCGTGAGCCCTTGACGGCGCGCATACGTGCCCTATACGCGCCCCATACGCGCCCCCTTCGCGCGCCGCCCGGAACCCGCCTCGCGCACTGTCCGGAACTCGCCGGTGACGCGGAACGGCCGGTGGGCCGTACCCCCTCGGAAGGGGATACGGCCCACCGGCCGCAGCTGTGCCGGGGCTGCCCGTGCCCGTTCAGCGCACCTCGGTGATCTCGGGGCCGCGCTGGAGCTGGCCCATGCCACCGGAGAACTTCGAGCTCTCCTGGCTCTCCTGCTGGACCCCCTCGGGCACCATCTGGGCGTCGTTGGGCAGCTTGAGGACGAGCGGGTCGCGGGGAGCCATGGGGCCCTCGCCCCGGACGACCACGGTGTCCCGGAAGATCGTCTCCAGCAGTCCGGCGGCCTCCGGCTGCACGGCGCCCTGGCCGGAGATCACTCCGCGCAGGAACCAGCGCGGCCCGTCGACGCCGACGAAGCGCACCAGCTGCACGCCGTTTGTCCCGTCCGGGAGCTGTACGGGGACCTGGGCACGCAGCTCCCAGCCCAGCGGGCCCTCGACCTCGTCGATGATCCCGCCCTGCTGGGTGATGCCGGAGGCGATCTCCTGACGGACCTCGCCCCAGATGCCTTCCTTCTTGGGCGCGGCGAAGGCCTGGAGCTGGACGGCGCTGTCGCGCAGCACCACGGTCGCGGCGACGATCGCGTCACCGGCCACCTCGACACGCAGCTCCATGCCCTCGACGCCGGGCACGAAGATGCCGCCCAGGTCGACCCGGCCCTCGCCGGGCTGGGAGACCTCGGAGACGTCCCACGGCCCGTCCGGCCGCGGCGCCGGCGGGAGGTTCACTCGACGCGAGCCGCTGTCGGCACCGTCGGTGTCATCGAGCTCGTCGACGACCTGCTCGGCCTCGCGCGCTTCGTCCGCCACGTCCTCGGCGGAACCACTCTTCTTGCGACGTCCGAACACGTCACTGTCCTTCCCGGTCGGGTACGACCGAAGCGTAGCTGTTCCCGCCCTGGGTAATCCCGCTCCTGACGCCATCAACATCACCGGAAGCATGCCCTCCGGTGGATCCGAAGCCTCCCTCGCCGCGAGCAGAGCCGGGCAGCTCCGCCACCTCGTGGAAGCGCACCTTCTCGACCTGCTGGACGACCAGTTGGGCAATCCGGTCGAACCGCTCGAACCGCACGGGCTCACGCGGGTCGAGATTGATGACGATCACCTTGATCTCTCCACGGTACCCGGCATCAACCGTCCCCGGGGCATTCACGAGGGCGACTCCGCAGCGCGCGGCGAGACCGGAGCGCGGGTGCACGAAGGCGGCGTATCCGTCGGGCAGCGCGATCGACACCCCGGTGGGCAGCACCGCCCGCTCGCCCGGGGCGAGCTCGGCGGCCTCGGTGGTCACCAGATCGACTCCGGCGTCGCCCGGGTGCCCATAGGCCGGAATCGGCACTTCCGGGTCGACCCGGCGGATCAGTACGTCCACGGGCCGGCGCATCAGGGGTTCACCTCGAAGGCTCGGGCACGCCGGACCTGGTCCGGGTCGGCCATCGCCGCCCGGATCTCGGCCGGGCGGCCGTTCTCGATGAAGTGGTCGACCTTGACCTCGATGAAAAGGGCCTCGGCCCGGACCGCCACGGGCCCGTCCGGGCCGCCGATCCGGCCGGTCGCCCGGGAGTAGATCTTCCGGCCGTGCACCGCGGTGATCTCGGCGTCGAGGTGCAGCACGGTGTCCACCGGTACCGGACGCACGAAGTCGGTCTCCAGCCGTCCGGTCACGGCGATCACCCGCAGGAGCCAGTTCAGCGAGCCGAGCGTCTCGTCCAGCGCGGTGGTCAGGATGCCGCCGTGCGCCAGCCCCGGGGCGCCCTGATGGGCGGCCTTCACGGTGAACTCGGCGGTGACGCTGACGCCGTCACCGGCCCGCGCCTGGAGGTGCAGCCCGTGCTGCTGTCCGTCGCCGCAACCGAAACAGTGTTCGTAGTGCGCGCCGAGGAGTTCGCCGGGGGCCGGGGCTTCGGGGTGCCGGACCGGTTTCACCGCGTCGGCCGGGGGCTTCAGAGCCGCAGATGTTCCACTCACAGGCGCAGACCTTACCCGCGCGGCTACCCGCGGGTCGCGCCGTGCCAAGCTTGGGTGCATGCAGCCTTCCACCCCGCCTTTCGACGAACGACTGACCGCACCCCGTTCATGGTGGCTCATCGCCCTTCTGGTCGGCATCGCCTGCGCGCTGATGCTGCTGCCGCTCGGCGGCCTGCCGCTGCTGGCCGGCCTGGTGGGCGGTACGGCCCTGTCGGCGGTCGCGGTGAGCTCCTACGGCTCGGCCAGGATCCGAGTCGTGGCCGGCGCCCTGGTCGCTGGGGACGCGCGCATTCCGCTGACGGCGCTCGGCGAGGCCGAGGTGCTGGACGGGGAGGAGGCGCGCGCGTGGCGCTCGTACAAGGCGGACACCCGCGCGTTCATGCTGCTGCGCAGCTACATCCCGACGGCGGTCCGGGTGGAGGTCACCGACCCGCAGGACCCGACCCCGTACGTCTATCTGTCGACACGCGAGCCGAAGGCCCTGGTGGCGGCGCTCACGGCCGTACGGGCCTGATCCGGCCGAGAGGCCCCGGGGGGTTCACGGACCCGCCCTAAGCCTCCAGCTCGCCCAGCAGGTCCTTGCGCGGGCCCACCTGCCGCGTCAGCGGAGGCAGCTCGGGGAGCCGGTCCCAGGGGATCTGGCGCTCGCGCAGGTCCTTCCTGACCCGCTCGGCGAGCTTTCTGGTGTCGCGCCGGTTCATCATCGCGCCGACGGCGGCGCCGACCATGAACGGGATCAGATTCGGCACATCGCGCACCATGCGCTTCATGATCTGCTGGCGCAGCTCACGCTTCATCTGGCCGCCCAGCGCGGCGTTGACCGTCAGGGGGCGGGCGACATCGATCCCGCGCTCCTCCGTCCAGGACGTGAGATAGGCGGTGGAACGCTGACCGAGCCCGCCCGGCGGGCGCAGCCCGTAGACCTCGTGCAGCTCGGCGACGAGCTTCATCTCGATCGCGGCCACACCGGTGATCTCCGCCGCCAGCTCGGCGAGCATGGCGGGCGGTACGGGCATCATCGCCGCGGCACCGATTCCGGCGCCGACGGTGGCGGTGCCCCTGCTCGCTCCTGCGATGAGCTTGTCGGCGAGCTCCTCCGGGCCGAGCCCGGGGAACTGCTTCCGCAGGGTGGCGAGATCGCGCACGGGGATGCGGGGAGCGTTCTCGATGATCAGGTCGGCGATATGACCGATCGCTGCCTTGGCACTCTCCCCGCCCTTGCGTACGCCCCGCTTCACTGAACTCAGACGGCCTGCCCCGGTCACTGGCTCCGTCCTGTCGACCTGTCCGGCCCCATCGGCCGCGTCGACTCCTTCGACCACCGCGATCACTGCTTCGAGCGAGGCCGGCCGGCCCCGCTCGTCGTCCCGCTCACCCGGGGAGGGTGGCAGGGCGGACCGCTCGGCAGGCGTTGCCACGCCTTCTGCCGGGCCTGTGCCGCCCTGATTCGCCTCCGACGACCTCTTACGCCGCAAGCGCCGCTTCCGGAACGGTGTGTCGCCTGCCACGGTCGGCGCGACCTAGTCGCAGTCGCGGCAGATCGGCTGACCGTTCTTCTCGCGTGCCAGCTGGCTCCTGTGGTGCACGAGGAAGCAGCTCATGCACGTGAACTCGTCGGCCTGCTTGGGCAGGACCCTGACGGCCAGCTCTTCGTTGGACAGGTCTGCGCCGGGCAGCTCCAGTCCTTCGGCCGCGTCGAATTCGTCGACGTCGACGGCGGACGCCGTCTTGTCGCTCCGGCGAGCCTTGAGTTCTTCAAGGCTGTCCTGGTCGACGTCGTCATCGGTCTTGCGTGGGGTGTCGTAATCCGTTGCCATGTCGCTCTCCCCCTCTGGGTGTCTGCGGTGTCTCAGCGCACGTAACGCGTGAGAGGCCGGACTTGTGCCCGACCCGAGGCGGAGATTTTGCCTCACATCAAGGTCTGTTACTCAATCGACACCCAAAAGGGCCGCTCGGGAGTGGCCGGCTTGGGTGGCGATGGGGACCGTACACGGTCCCGGTGTCGCGCTTCACGGGCGCCACCCCGTGTACTTCCCGTGATAACGGGCCCCGAAAACCCCGACTTTTGCGGGTTTTCCGGTAGCGCCCCTGATCACGGAGCGTTGACGGTCACAAATTCGCTCCTGTGATCGATCACACACGGGCACTCCGGGCGCAGGTCCCGAAAATTCCGCTCAAAGCGAACAAATTAATTCGTCCGCGGATCGCTTCGTCCGGCTCCTCAGACCGGCAGTGAGACACGCATCACAAGACCACCGCCCTCACGGGGCTCGGCGATGATACGGCCGCCGTGAGCGCGCGCCACGGACCGCGCGATCGACAGGCCGAGCCCGACCCCCTTGTCGCTGCCCGTTCGCTCCGTACGCAGCCGTCTGAAGGGCTCGAAGAGGTTGTCGATCTCGTACGCGGGCACCACGGGACCGGTGTTCGAGACCACCAGCAGGGCCTGGCCGCCCTGCAGCTCGGTGGTGACCTCCACCCAGCCCTCCTCGAGGACGTTGTAACGCACGGCGTTCTGTACGAGGTTCAGCGCGATCCGCTCCAGCAGGACACCGTTGCCCTGGACGACGGCGGGGGCCCGCTCGCCGCGGATCTCCACAGCGCGCTCCTCGGCCTCGCCGCGCGTCTGGTCGATCGCGCGCGAGGCCACCTCCGCGAGGTCGACCGGTTTGCGCTCGACGATCTGGTTGTCGCTGCGGGCGAGCAGCAGCAGGCCCTCGACCAGCTGCTCACTGCGCTCGTTGGTGGCCAGCAGGGTCTTGCCGAGCTGCTTCAGCTCCGGCGGGGCCTGCGGGTCGGACAGATGGACCTCCAGCAGCGTGCGGTTGATCGCGAGCGGCGTGCGAAGCTCGTGCGACGCGTTGCCGACGAACCGCTGCTGGGCGGTGAAGGCCCGCTCCAGGCGGTCGAGCATCTCGTCGAAGGTGTCGGCGAGCTCCTTCAGCTCGTCGTCCGGGCCGTCCAGCTCGATCCGGCGGGACAGGTCGGTCCCGGCCACCCGGCGGGCGGTGCGGGTGATCCGGCCCAGCGGCGAGAGCACGCGCCCGGCCATCGCGTAACCGAAGGCGAAGGCGATGACGCTCAGACCCACCAGGGCCAGCAGCGAGCGGTTGAGGAGCGTGTCGAGCGCCTGCTGCCGCTGGTGGTTGACGCAGGAGTTCATCGCCGCGTTGAAGGACTCCGGTGACGCCTTCTCCGGCAGGTTGCAGACATCGCTGGTGACCTGCCCGTTGACGATCTTGAACGGCAGCTCGCTGCCCACGTGCAGGGCCTGCGCGGCCAGCATGTAGATGATCGACAGCAGCAGGATGCCGGCGATCAGGAACATGCCGCCGTAGAGCAGCGTGAGCCGTATCCGGATGGTCGGACGCAGCCAGTAGGGGGGCTCCTGCTGTTTGGGCTCCCAGGTGGGCTTCGGAGGCGCCGTCGGTGGCGCGGGGACGGTGGGCATCGGCCGTCAGATCCGGTAACCGGAACCGGGCACGGTGACGATCACCGGCGGCTCGCCGAGTTTCCGGCGCAGCGTCATGACGGTCACCCGGACGACATTGGTGAACGGGTCGGTGTTCTCGTCCCATGCCTTCTCCAGCAGCTGCTCGGCCGAGACGACCGCGCCCTCGCTGCGCATCAGGACCTCCAGCACGGCGAACTCCTTCGGCGCGAGCTGGACCTCCGTCTCGCCGCGGAAGACCTCGCGCCGGTTGGGGTCGAGCTTGATGCCGGCCCGCTCCAGGACCGGCGGCAGGGCCACCGTCGTACGCCGGCCGAGCGCGCGCACCCGTGCGGTGAGCTCGCTGAAGGCGAACGGCTTGGGCAGATAGTCGTCGGCGCCCAGCTCCAGGCCCTCGACGCGGTCGCTGACGTCCCCGGACGCGGTGAGCATGAGCACCCGGGTAGGCATGCCCAGCTCGACGATCCGCCGACAGACGTCGTCACCGTGGATCAGGGGGAGATCCCGGTCCAGCACCACGACGTCGTAGTCATTGACCTCGACGCGCTCCAGGGCCGCCGCACCGTCGTACACGACATCGACGGCCATGGCCTCCCGGCGCAATCCGGTGGCCACCGCATCGGCGAGCAGCTGCTCGTCCTCCACGACGAGTACGCGCACGGCGCTGTCCTTCCTTAGAAACTTCAGAATGTATCGAAGCGCCCACGGTCCGTGATCGGGATGCCCGTCGGCACTGGTCTGTGCGGCTCCATCCTGCCCGCAACACGCATAAACCGGCGGTAAGACGACGCTGCCCGACCTGGGGCTCAGTGGAATTCACCGGATTTTCGGGCCAGTTGAGGTTTCCCCGGACCAGGGCCCGGGGAGGACGCATTCACACCCGAGATCACGCCTTGAATGTGGCGTGCCACAGGCCACTCCGTCCCCGGAGAGCGCGTGATCATCCGCCCTACCGCCTCCGTGCGGAGGGAAACCCCGGGCACACCCCCGTGCCACCGACCCACGATGAGGGGGCGCCTTATGGACGCTTTCACCGCAGGTCTGCTGCAGCGGATCAAGACCACCGAGTACGACCTCACGAAAGCTCGGGAGACGGGCGACGACTTCCTCGCGGATGTCGAGCAGAGCGAGCTGGAGGACCTTCACCGCCTCGCCGCCGAACATGGCGTCGAAATCGGCGCCACCAGCGTCTGAGCACCTCGGCGAGAAGGGCCCTCGATGCCGTGACCGGCGTCGGGGGCCCTTCTCGCGTGCCGGGCGGACCCGGTCGGCCCTTCTAGTCGTGCCAGGCGCCCAGCTCCTCCAGAAGGGCCTGCAGCGGCTCGAAGACGCCCGGTGTCGCGGCGACCGTCAGGTCACCGTCGGCGGGCCGCCCGGGACGCCCGCCGGTGTACGCGCCCGCCTCGCGGGCGATGAGGTCGCCGGCCGCCAGGTCCCAGGGGTGGAGCCCGCGCTCGTAGTAGCCGTCGAGGCGGCCCGCGGCCACATCGCAGAGGTCCACGGCGGCGGAGCCGCCGCGCCGGATGTCACGGAGCCGCGGGATCAGCTTCCGGGCCACGTCCGCCTGGTGCGTACGGACATCGCTGACGTAGTTGAAACCGGTCGAGACGAGCGCCTGGTCGAGCGGCGGCGCGGGCCGGCAGCGCAGCACGGCGCCGTCCCCGAACGCCCCGCCCTCGGCGTACGCCCCGCCGCCGAGCATCGCCCGGTAGGTCTCGCGGCGCATCGGGGCCTCCACCACGCCCACGACCCGCACGCCGTCCCGTTCGGCGGCGATGGACACGGCCCAGGTCGGCAGCCCGTACAGGTAGTTCACGGTGCCGTCGAGCGGGTCGATGACCCAGCGGATACCGCTGCTGCCCTCGGCGCTGGCCCCCTCCTCACCGAGGAAGCCGTCCTGCGGGCGGCGCTCGCTCAGGAAGCCGGTGATCAGCTTCTCGGCGGCGATGTCCATCTCGGTGACGACATCGATCGGGCTGGACTTGGTCGCGGCCACTCCCAGATCGGCCGGGCGGCCGTCACGGAGCAGCGCACCCGCGCGGCCGGCCGCCTCCAGGGCGAGGTCGAGCAGTTCGGACAGGTTCGGGTCGGTCACGGCTCTCCAGGGTCTGTGGGCGTGCGGCAGGACTTTTACGCGTACGGGCTGTCGGCACCCGCGGCGGCGGGCTTGAGGGCCCGTGCCGGGCAGCAGCCGACCGGGCAGAGGTCGTGGCCCGGCCCGAGCGCGCCCAGCGCGCACCGCTCCCCGCCCTGTCCCCGCTCGGTGGCGGCACGCTCCAGCACCAGCTCGCGCACGGCCGCGGCGAACCGCGGGTCGGCGCCCACGGTGGCCGACCGGCGCACCGGCAGCCCCAGCTCGGCGGCCTTCGCGGTGGCCTCCGTGTCGAGGTCGTACAGGACTTCCATGTGGTCCGAGACGAATCCGATGGGGGCCATCACCACGGCGGGCACGCCGTCCGCGTGCAGCGCCTCCAGGTGGTCGCAGATGTCGGGCTCCAGCCAGGGGATGTGCGGAGCCCCGCTGCGCGACTGGTAGACGAGCTGCCAGGGGTACTCGACGCCGGTCTCCTCGCGCACCGCGTCGACGATCAGCCGGGCGACGTCCAGGTGCTCGGCGACATAGGCGCCGCCGTCGCCGTGCGCCTCCACGGGGCCGGAGGTGTCGGCGGCCGAGACGGGGATGGAGTGCGTGGTGAACGCGAGGTGCGCCCCGGCCCGTACGTCCTCGGGGAGGTCGGCCAGGGAGGCGAGGACGCCGTCCACCATGGGCTTCACGAACCCGGGGTGGTTGAAGTAGTGCCGGAGCTTGTCCACCCGGGGCACCGGAAGCCCCTCCGCCTCCAGGGCGGCCAGCGACTCGGCGAGGTTCTCGCGGTACTGCCTGCAGCCGGAGTAGGAGGCGTAGGCGCTGGTGGCGAGGACGGCGATGCGGCGGCACCCGTCCGAGGCCATCTCGCGCAGGGTGTCGGTGAGGTACGGCGCCCAGTTGCGGTTGCCCCAGTACACCGGCAGCTCCAGCCCGTGCTCCGCGAAGTCCTTGCGCAGGGCGTCCAGCAGGGCTCTGTTCTGGGCGTTGATCGGGCTGACGCCGCCGAACAGGAAGTAGTGCTTGCCGACCTCCTTCAGCCGCTCCTCGGGGATGCCTCGGCCACGGGTCACGTTCGCCAGGAACGGGACCACGTCGTCCGGGCCTTCGGGGCCGCCGAAGGAGAGCAGCAGCAGGGCGTCGTACGGAGCGGGATCGCGCAGATCGGACATGACACCGATCCTGCCACCCGCCTCGGACAGCCCTCCCACCGACATCGGCTCCCGGGCCCACCCCGATGTCGGGCCGCTCACCGCGACCGTAAGCTGTATCGGCTAGGTACACGCATTACAGGCGCGTGCGATCACGCTGTTCCGGAGCCCTCCTTGCCCAGTCCCTACCGCGCGATTTTCGCCGCCCCCGGCACCAAGGGGTTCTCGGCGGCCGGATTCCTCGGCCGGATGCCGCTGTCCATGATGGGCATCGGCGTGGTGACCATGATTTCCCAGCTCACCGGCCGTTACGGACTCGCCGGAGCGCTCTCCGCGACGCTGGCGATGTCGGCGGCGGTGATCGGCCCGCTGATCTCCCGGCTCGTCGACCGGCACGGGCAGCGCCGCGTCCTGCGTCCCGCCACCCTCGTCGCGCTGACGGCGGTGGCCGGGCTCCTGATCTGCGCGCAGCAGCGGCTGCCGGACTGGACGCTCTTCGTCTTCGCGGCGGGCGCAGGCTGCGTCCCCAGCGTGGGTTCGATGATCCGGGCCCGCTGGGCGGAGATCTACCGCGGTTCGCCGCGGCAGCTGCACACCGCGTATTCGTGGGAGTCGATCGTCGACGAGGTGTGCTTCATCTTCGGGCCGATCATCTCGATCGGTCTGTCCACCGCCTGGTTCCCGGAGGCGGGGCCGCTCCTGGCGGCCGGGTTCCTGCTGGTCGGTGTGGTCTGGCTGACCGCGCAGCGGGCCACCGAGCCCGTTCCGCATCCGCGCCGGCAGCACACCGGGGGCTCCGCGCTGCGCTCCCGGGGCCTCCAGGTGCTCGTGGTGACGTTCGTGGCCACCGGTGCCATCTTCGGGTCGATCGACGTGGTGACGGTGGCCTTCGCCGAGGAGCGGGGCCACAAGGCCGCGGCGAGCCTCGTGCTGGCCGTGTACGCGCTGGGGTCCTGCCTGGCCGGAGCGGTCTTCGGGCTGCTCCACCTCAAGAGGAAGGCGTCCACCCGGTGGCTGGTGGGCGTGTGCGCGATGGCCGTGAGTATGATCCCCCTCCAACTGGCCGGGAACCTGCCGTTCCTGGCCGTGGCGCTCTTTGTCGCGGGTCTCGCCATCGCACCGACGATGGTCACCACCATGGCCCTCGTCGAACAGCACGTACCGCGCACCGAACTGACCGAGGGCATGACCTGGACCAGCACCGGGCTCGCCGTCGGAGTGGCGCTCGGCTCCTCGGCCGCCGGCTGGGTGGTCGACGCGTCGGGGGCCGAGGCGGGGTACGCGGTGCCCGTCGTGTCGGGAGCGCTCGCGGCCGCGGTGGCGTTCCTGGGGTATCGCCGGCTCAGCGGGCCGGTTCCTACGGAAGGGCGCGCGGAAGATGACCGACGCACGGACGACGACGAACGTGTGGCGTAACTGGGCGGGCAATGTCAGCGCCCGTCCGGTACGGGCCGTGTCCCCCGCCTCCGTGCCGGAGCTCGCCGAGGTGCTGCGCCGGGCGTCCGAGGACGGTCTGCGGGTGAAGCCGGTCGGCACCGGGCACTCCTTCACCGCGACGGCGGCCACCGACGGCGTGCTGATCCGCCCGGACCTGCTCACCGGCATCCGGAACATCGACCGCGAGGCGATGACGGTGACCGTGGCGGCCGGCACCCCGCTGAAGCGGCTGAACACCGCCCTGGCCCGCGAGGGTCTCTCGCTCACCAACATGGGCGACATCATGGAGCAGACGGTCGCGGGCGCCACCTCGACCGGCACCCACGGCACCGGCCGTGACTCGGCGTCCATATCCGCGCAGATCCGCGCACTCGAACTGGTCACCGCCGACGGCACGGTGCTGACCTGTTCGGAGAAGGAGAACGCCGACATCTTCGCCGTCGCCCGGATCGGGCTCGGCGCGCTGGGTGTCGTCACGGCGATCACCTTCGCCGTGGAGCCGGTCTTCCTGCTGACGGCCCGTGAGGAGCCGATGGCCTTCGACCGGGTCATGAGCGACTTCGACCAGCTCGTGGCAGAGAACGAGCACTTCGAGTTCTACTGGTTCCCGCACACCGGGAACTGCAACACCAAGCGCAACAACCGCAGCGCGGGCCCCGCCGCCCCGCCCGGAAAGGTCAGCGGCTGGATCGAGGACGAGCTCCTCTCCAACGGGATCTTCCAGGTGGCCTGTTCGCTCGGCCGGGCGGTACCCGCCACCATTCCGTCGATCGCCAAGCTCTCCAGCCGCGCCCTGTCGGCCCGCACGTACACCGACATCCCCTACAAGGTCTTCACCAGCCCGCGCCGGGTCCGCTTCGTGGAGATGGAGTACGCGCTGCCGCGCGAGGCCGCTGTGGAGGCGCTGCGCGAGGTGAAGGCGATGGTCGAGCGTTCGCCGCTGCGGATCAGTTTCCCGGTGGAGGTGCGTACCGCCCCCGCGGACGACATCGCGCTCTCCACGGCCTCGGGCCGCGAGAGCGCGTACATCGCCGTCCATCTCTACAAGGGCACGCCCTACCAGGCGTACTTCACGGCGGTCGAGCGCATCATGACCGCCCATGGCGGCCGACCGCACTGGGGCAAGGTCAACACCCGCGACGCCGAGTACCTCGCCGGGGTGTACCCGCGATTCGGCGAGTTCACCGCCGTACGCGACCGGCTGGACCCGGACCGGCTGTTCGGCAACGACTATCTGCGCCGGGTCCTGGGCGAGTAGATCCTTCCGGCCCGCGACGGCCCCGGCACCCCGGCGTACGCGCCGGGGTGCCGGGGCCGTGCATCACTGCCCGGTGTCCGTTCCGGCGGTGGCGCCGTCGCCCTGTGCCGGGGCTTCGCCCGCGCCCGCGGGGTCCGTGCCGGCGGTGGCGCCGTCGGCGGGTGCCGTCGGGGTGGGAGTGGCCGCCGGGGACGGGCTCGTACGGTCACCGGTGCCGCTGGACGGCGTGGGGCCGGTCGTCGGATCGGCCGAGGAGCGGCTGCCCTGACCGGAGTCGGGGCTCTGGCTCCGGCCGCCCTGCGGGTCCGTACCGGGCGTCGTGCCGTTCTTCTGACCCGGTGTCCGCTCCTGGCCGGGGCCGGTGCTCGTGGACGGCGCCGGATCCTCCGACCCGGAACCCCGCTCGCCGCCGCGCACGACGGAGCCGACGGTCGTGCCGTGGCCACCGCTCAGGTCGTTGCCGGAGATCAGCTCGTACGTGGTGATTCCGGCCATCGTGAGGACGAAGACCACCGCCGCCCCGAGCGCCGACCGCTTCCAGCCGCGGATCCGGGTGCCGTGCGTGGTGGCCTCGGAGAACTCCTCGTCCGGGTCCGGGCGCCCCGTGGTGAGCAGCTGGGTGGCGTCGAGGGGCCGCAGCATGCGCGTACGGTCCGGGTCGTCGGCCGCGTCCCTCGGCGGGGTCGTGGCGTCCGCCCGGCGCAGCACGGTCGTGGCGTCCACGGCCGGCATCACGGTGGTGGCATCGGTGGTTCCGGCCGGAGTTCCGGCCCGCGGCCGTCGCGTCCCCTTCGCCGCACGCGCACCGCTCGTCTCACGCGTATGCACCGTCACCTCACGGCCCGGGTGCTTCACCTGGACCGTGACCTCGCGGATCTGCTCCCCGGTGCGCCGGAAGAAGTGCTGGAAGACCGAACCGCCGCAGGTGGCGACGACGCTCATCACTCCGGCGCCGAGGATCGTTCCGTACACACCCAGTTGGGAGGCCGCCACCGCTGCCGCGACCGCTGCCACGGCACTGCCCGCCACCTGCGGCAGGCTCAGATCTATACGCCTTTCTTTGGGTTCTATGTCACTTTCCGGCTTCTGTACCATTTCCAGCCCTTGATTGACATCTCTCCCACCATGCAACAGGAAGGGACATTTGAGCGAAGTGAATAGTTCCGCTTCCGGGGATTCTGTGAAGCAGGACACGCGCGAAGGGCACACCACCCCGGGCCCGGCGGCTCAACTCCCGCACCTCACGAGAACTTCGACGGCGCGGCGGTCCACCCTCGTGGCCCGAATGGAGTACTGTGGCGAGCCCTGGGGCCGGACTCCCACGTGGGTGTCCGGGATCTTCGGGAGGGGGCCGAAGGAGGCACTCGATCCGGCGGCGCCACGGCATCGCACGGGGACTGGCCACATGAAGTGACCAACAGTCGCTTTCTGTTGCAGAATAGGTCACCGTGTCATACCGGCGATCAAGGGCTCACGCCCGACACGCCGGGCAACACGGCAATGTTGTGG
Organism: Streptomyces sp. NPDC006510; assembly: GCF_040611955.1. Classification (NCBI taxonomy): domain Bacteria; kingdom Bacillati; phylum Actinomycetota; class Actinomycetes; order Kitasatosporales; family Streptomycetaceae; genus Streptomyces; species Streptomyces sp. NPDC006510. The sequence goes on from NZ_JBEXPH010000019.1 coordinate 66,380, forward strand.
CAGGCTGCACCCGGGCAGGCCACACTCGACTAGCGGAAGCAGCGACGCACGTGACGTCGGCAGGCACCACCCGGGAGGTCCCCATGCCCGAACTGCGTGTCGTGGCCGTCTCCAACGACGGCACACGACTGGTGCTCAAGGCTGCGGACAGCACGGAGTACACGCTTCCCATCGACGAGCGGCTTCGAGCCGCCGTGCGCAACGACCGCGCGCGGCTCGGCCAGATCGAGATCGAGGTGGAGAGCCATCTCCGCCCCCGCGACATCCAGGCCCGGATACGAGCCGGTGCCTCCGCGGAGGAGGTCGCCCAGTTCGCCGGAATCCCCGTCGACCGTGTCCGCCGCTTCGAGGGCCCCGTGCTCGCGGAGCGTGCCTTCATGGCCGAGCGGGCCCGGAAGACTCCCGTGCGCCGTCCCGGCGAGAACACCGGCCCCCAGCTCGGCGAGGCGGTGCAGGAGCGACTGCTGCTGCGCGGCGCCGACAAGGAGACCGTCCAGTGGGATTCCTGGCGCCGGGACGACGGCACCTGGGAAGTCCTCCTGGTCTACCGGGTCGCGGGCGAGCCGCACTCGGCGAGCTGGACGTACGACCCGCCGCGCAGACTGGTCCAGGCCGTGGACGACGAGGCGCGCTCGCTGATCGGCGAGACCGACGACGTCGCCGCGCCCGAGCCGAGCTTCCCGTTCGTGCCCCGGATCGCCCGGCTGCCGCGCGACCGGCCGCTGGACCGTGCCCTGGACCGCCAGATGGAGCGGCCCACGGCCCCGCCGCCCCCGCCCGAGCCGGAGGAGCACATCGCGTCCATCTCGGCCGGTGAGCGCGATTCGCTGACCAGCCTGCTGGAGGCGGTGCCGAGCTTCCGCGGCGACATGGTGGTGCCGGAACGGCCGACGCCGCCCGAGCCGCCCGCGATCGAGCCCGCCGCGCAGGAGCCGGAGGCCGATGAGCCGCCGGCCGCGGCAGCCTCCGCGGGCGCCGGTTCCGCCTATGCGGATGTGCTGATGCCGCGAGCGGTGGCCGGTCATCGCGACCGGCTGACCGGTACGACGGACCGCCAGGCCGAGGCGGACGGCGTCCGGCCGGGCCGCCGGGCCGCCGTACCGACCTGGGACGAGATCGTCTTCGGTACGCGCCGCAAGAAGCAGGACTGAGCGGGGTGGCCGGAGCATGACGAGGGCCCGTACGCCACTGCGTGCGGGCCCTCGTGCCGTGCGCGGCCGCCGTGCCTCGCGCTTACGGGGCCGGGCGCCGGGTTCCCGGTCGGCCCGCGTTCCGTTACTGGGGCTCGGGTCCCGTGGCGACCGGGCGGGACTCGTCGCCGGACCACTCGGACCAGGAGCCCGCGTACAGCGCCGCGGGGATCCCGGCGACGGCCAGGGCCAGTACCTCGTGGGCGCCGGAGACCCCGGAGCCGCAGTAGACGCCGACCTCGTCCGCCCGGTCGGCGCCGAGCTCCTTGAAGCGCACCGCCAGCGCCTCCGGGGCCAGGAAGCGGCCGTCGTCCCCGGTGTTCTCGGAGGTCGGGGCCGAGACGGCGCCCGGGATGTGGCCGCCCACCCGGTCGATCGTCTCCACATCGCCCCGGTAGCGCTCGGCGGCCCGCGCGTCGAGCAGCAGCCCCGAGCGGGCCAGCGCCGCCGCTCCGTCCGCGTCCAGCAGCGGCAGCGCACCGGGGGCGGGACGGAAGTCGCCCGCGGCCGGGGCCGGGATCCGGGTCTGGAGGTCACCCGTCCAGGCGGCGAGCCCGCCGTCCAGGACCCTGACGTCCGGGTGTCCCGTCCAGCGCAGCAACCACCAGGCGCGGGCCGCCGCCCAGCCCTGGCCGCCGTCGTACACGACCACCGGGGTGTCCTGGGATACGCCGGCCCGGCGCATCACCGCCCCGAATTCCTCCGGATCGGGCAGTGGATGGCGGCCGCCGCTGCCCGCGGGCCCGGCGAGTTCCGCGTCCAGATCGACGAAGACCGCACCGGGAATGTGCCCGTCCTCGTAGTCGGGCCGCCCGTTCGGGCCGCCCAGTTGCCAACGTACGTCCAGGAGCACCGGCGGACGTGGCCCCGCCGACTCGCTCATGTATTCGGATGCGGTGATGATGGGCTTCATGCGTGCCATCCTCGCGCAGGAGCCGCTCCACCCGTAATGCCCTCGAAGCGGGCGCACCGCAAGAAATCGGCCTCCCTCCGTCGAGATCCCGGAAAATGCGGCGCGGCCGGAGCACATCGTGCGCCGGGTGGTGCAAACATCTGCACGGGGCGTACACATCCCGTGCCGCACGACGGCGTGCCGGCCCCGTTCCCCCCGTACGGCCACCCCGATGGTCCGAGGAGAGAGTGACGATGACCGAGGCTGCCGCTCCGCGTACGCCCGGAACACCTTGCTGGGTGAGTCTGATCGTGCACGGCCTGAGCACCACCCAGGACTTCTACGCCGCTCTGTTCGGCTGGGAATTCGTGCCGGGTCCGGACCAGCTGGGTCCGTATGTCCGGGCGCTGATCGACGGGGAAGTGGTGGCGGGCATCGGACAGCTGCCGCCCGACCGACATCTGCCGGTCGCCTGGACGACCTATCTGGCCACCGCCGACGCGGATGTCACGGCGGAGACCATCCGGTCCTGCGGCGGCACGGTCGCCGTGGGGCCGCTCGACGCGGGCGAGGCGGGCCGGCTCGCCATCGCCTCCGACCCCAGCGGTGCGGTCTTCGGGATCTGGCAGGCCGCCACGCATGTCGGTACCGCTCTCGCCGGTGCTCCCGGCACGCCGGTCTGGAACGAGCTGGTGACCCGTGAGACCGCGACGGTCTGCAAGTTCTACCAAACGGTCTTCGGCTACGAGGCGGAGGCGGTCGTCTCGGCCGACTTCGACTACCAGACCCTGCATCTGGAGGGCCGCCCGGTGGCCTCGCTGCATGGTGTCGGCCACGCCCTGCCGCGCGACCGCGGCCCGCACTGGATGACGTACTTCGAGGTCTCCGACACCGACGAGGCCGCCCGGCGGGTGGTGGAGCTCGGTGGATATGTGCTGCAGCCGCCCCGGGAAGGGTCGAGCGGCCGCGTGGCGACCGTGGCGGACCCGGAGGGCGCGGCGTTCACGATCATCCGGTCGGCCGCTCGCTGAGCCGCCCGGCGGCAGGGGTTCTCAGCCGGCCCGGACCCGTTCGACGTGCCGACGGGCGGGGCCGGCCAGCCGGGCGTGCAGCTCGTCGAAGAGCTCGGACGCGTGGGCCCCGCTCCATTCGCCGGGCAGCAGTTCGCGCGCGACACCGGGATCGAGGTAGACCAGCCGTCGCCAGTCGGTGAGGAGCCGGATGTACGTCGTGAACGCCTCGCGGTCCGTCACCGCGGTGCCGTGCGCGATCAGCTCGGCCACCGGACGGTGCGCGGCGAGGAATTCGACGTACAGCCGCTGCAGCCGGGCGGTGTCCCACCAGGAGCGGACCTTCGCGGCGAGTTCGTCGCCGTCGCCCCCGCCGGCCGACAGATAGTCGGCCCGGAAGAGGTCGGCGTAGCCGCGCAGGCCGTGCCTGGCCAGCATGGACTCCGCCTCGTCGTGCACATGCCCCGGTGCGATCCACACTCCGGCGGACACGGAGCCGAAGCCGAGCCGGGTGAGCTGAGTGCGCAGGGTGTGCCGCTTGGCGCGTTCGGACTCGGGCACCGAGAAGACGACCAGTACCCAGCCCTCGGCCACGGTGGCCCGCCGGGTCGCGAAGATACGCGGATCGCCGTCGTGCAGCATCCGCTCGGTCTCGGGCGAGATCCGGTAACCGGCCGCTCCGGACACCGACTGGGCTTCGAGCAGTCCGGCCCGCTTCAGCCGGGAGACGCAGGAGCGCACGGTCGGTGCCTCGACACCGAGGTCCGCGAGCAGTTGGATCAGCGAGGCCACCGACAGCCAGCCGTCGGTGTCGCGCGCGTACAGCCCGTAGACGGTCACGATCAGCTGCCGGGGCTGTACCTTGCCCAGCGGGGCCGGTCCGGACTCGTCCTCTGCTGCGCTCACCGTGTTCACAGCGTCATCCTAAGCAGCGCCGCAGGACGCCCGCGGGGCGGTTCAGGCGGAGGTGACGGGCAGTACGTCCGGCGACAGGACGCCCGCGCGGGCGCTCGCGCTGGTCGTCCTGCGCTGGTGGTGGCGCCGGCACAGCACCTCGTAACCGACCTCGCCCGCCTGCTGGTTGACGTCTCCCACCACCACCTGGGCGCCTTCGACGACCATCTCGCCGCCGACCGTACGCGCGTTGTGCGTGGCCCGTGCGCCGCACCAGCAGAGCGCTTCGACCTGGAGCGTCTCGACCCGGTCGGCCAGTTCGATCAGCCGCTGGGAACCGGGGAACAGCTTGGTCCGGAAGTCGGTGGTGATGCCGAACGCGAAGACGTCCATGTCGAGGTCGTCGACGATGCGTGCGAGCTGGTCGATCTGGAGGGGGGCCAGGAACTGCGCCTCGTCCACGATCACGTAGTCCGCCCGGCCGCCCCGGCTTATCCGGTCGACGAGATGGGCGTACAGATCCATGCCCTCGTCGGCCTCGACCGCCTCGGTGACCAGTCCCAGACGCGAGGACAGCTTGCCCTCCCCCGCCCGGTCGTCACGGGTGAAGATCACGCCTTGCAGGCCGCGTGCCGAACGGTTGTGGCCGATCTGCAGCGCCAGTGTGCTCTTTCCGCAGTCCATCGTTCCGGAGAAGAACACAAGCTCGGGCATGAGGGGCTGAGCACCTTTCGGGCGAGGGAAGCGGGGGTTGGGGGAAAACGCGGTTACGAGCGTACTTCGAGGAGCGGGACGAGCTGCTCGGCGGGGGTCATCGAGCCGTGCATGCCGACCATCGCGGACTCGTGCGGCTCGTTGACGGAGGCGGTGATGACCACGTCGTCATGGGCCGCCGCGACGACGTCGCCGATCCTGCCGAGGACGCGTTCGTCGATCTTCGGGCCGAACCAGCCGGCCGCGATCGCCTCGTCCCTGCTCGCCACCCAGAACTGCTCGCCGAGCACTTCCTGCCAGACGGTCAGTACGTCGTTCTCGGCTCCCGGGACGGCGTACACATGGCGGGCCCGGCCCTCGCCGGCGAGCAGGGCGACGCCCGCGCGCAGCTCCCAGTCCTCGTCGAAGTCGATCCGGGACTGCTCGTCGAACGGGATGTCGATCATGCCGTGGTCGGCGGTGATGTAAAGCGCCGAGCGGGGCGGGAGCTGTTCGGCCAGGCGCCGGGCCAGTCCGTCCACGTACATCAGCTGTCCGCGCCAGGCGTCGGAGTCGACACCGAAGCGATGCCCCTTGCCGTCGACCTCGCTGTAGTACGTGTAGACGAGCGACCGGTCGGCTGCGGCAAGCCGTTCGGCGGCGGTGTCCATCCGCTCCTCGCCGGACAGCCGGCCCAGGAACGAGCCGCCGCTCAGCGCGACCTTGGTGAGCGGGGTCTGCTCGAAGGCGGGGGCGGAGACCTGGGCGGTACGCACGCCCGCGGCGTCGGCGATCTTGAAGACGGTGGGGTACGGCTGCCAGGCCTTCGGGGAGGTCCAGGGCTTCCAGCGGAGCTGGTTCATCAGCTCGCCGGTCTCCGGATTGCGTGCGGTGTAGCCGGGCAGACCGTGCTCCCCGGGCGGAAGGCCCGTGCCCACCGAGGCCAGCGAAGTCGCCGTGGTGGCCGGGAAGCCCGCCGTGAGCGGACGGCCGGTGCCGCCGCGCGAGGTGGGGAGCAGGGAGTGCAGGAACGGTGCCTCGTCGGGGTGGGCCTTGATCTGCTCCCAGCCGAGGCCGTCGATCAGGAACACGCAGTTCCGGTCGGCGGGGGTGAGTTCGGGGATCGTCGCGGTGAAGCCGGGCACGCCCTGTCCGGCGGCGAGCGTGGGCAGCAGATCGGAGAGCGATCCGCTGCCGTACTCCGGGACCGGGGCGCTTTCGACAGGGAGCAGAACGGGATCCTGCCAGGCCGGCTGAGCCATCAGCGGCCGGTCGCCGCGGTCGCGGCCGTGGCTTCGGAGAGCGACTGGGCGAAGGCGAGGGTCTGGCGCACGGTGTCCGGGCCGTCACCGGCCTCGCTGACCCGCAGGCTCAGGTCGTCGGCGGTGGAGTTGCCGGTGTAGCCGTGGTCGGCCTCGCAGTTGGGGTCGCCGCAGGCGGCCGGCTCCAGGTCGATCCGGGAGACCGCGCCCCAGCCGATGGTGAGGACGACCTCGCGGGGCAGCGTGCCCGGTACGTACTTCTCGGGGTTGGCCACGACCCGGCTGACCACGACCGACGAGATCCGGTCGAGCTTGACCGACTCCGTGGAAGTGGTGGCGTACGGGCTCGGGGAGCTGGTGTCGGCGTTCTGCTCGTCGGTGTGGCTGACGATGAAACGGGTGTCCGTCAGGACCAGGACCGTGACGTGCCGGCGCACCTCGTTGGAGTCGAACGTGGTCTCCTGGTGCACCAGGTAGGAAGCGACCGGCTCACCGCCCACGGCGGCCTCCACCGCCTCGGCCACGAGGGCCGGGTAGTAGCCACTGCGCTCGATCGCCGCGCGCAGCCCCTGGGTCGTCGTACCGGTCTTAGCCATGAGGACCATCCTACGGGGGGCTGATGACTGCCGGGGACGTTGTGTGGCAGGGCGGACCGGGACCCGCGGGTATGACGGTGCCCGCTCGCGCCCTCGTCCGGCGGCCGGGACGGGGGCGGTACCGCGCCGGACACCGCCGGGGTCAGTAGTTGGGGAGGCGGCGGGGGCCGAGGTCGGTACGGGCCGGGGGCGGCGAGAGCCGGACGCTCGCGCCGAGGACGGTCAGCCCCTGGGTGGCTACCACGACCGGTTCCAGGGCGATGGAAACCACCTCGGGGTGGTCGTCGACCAGCCGGGAGACCCGCAGCAGCAGCTCTTCGAGCGAGCCGGTGTCCACGGGTGCCGCGCCGCGCCAGCCGAACAGCACCGGGGCCGCCCGGATGGACCGGATCAGCTCGGCGGCGTCGCGGTCGGTGGCCGGAACGAGGCGGTGGGCGGTGTCGCCGAGGAGTTCGGAGGGCGCGCCCGCGAGCCCGAAGGAGAGGACGGCGCCCGCCGCCGGGTCGATCGTGGCCCGTACGACGGTGTCGACGCCGCGCGGCGCCATGGCCTGGACGACGGGCTGGAGTTCGGCGGGCTTGCCGAGCAGGTCGGTCAGTTCGCCGTACGCACGGCGCAGCGCGGTCTCGTTGGCGAGGTCCAGCCGGACACCGCCGAGATCGGCCCGGTGGCGCAGATGCGGCGCGGTGGTCTTGAGCGCCACGGGATAGCCGAGCCGGGACGCCGCCGCGACGGCGGCGTCCGGGTCGGGCGCCGGGAGCGTCGGCCGTACGGTGATGCCGTAGCGGCGCAGGAGTTCGCGCGCCTCGTCGTGCGCGAGCTGCCGGCCCCGCGGGTCGGGGTCGGGGCCGAGGAGGGTGTCGATGAGACCGGCGGCGCCCGGCTCGTCGATGGTGTCGTCGAGGAACTCGGGCACCTTGCCGGGCACCGCGGCCTGCCGTCGCCACTGCGCGTACCGCACCGCTTCGGCCAGGGCGCGCACCGCCCGTTCGGCGGCGGGGTAGGCGGGGATCCGGCCGATCCGGGGGCCGGCGTCCTCGCCGGTGAGAGGGGAAGCGGG